>CAKZKZ010000964.1 GCA_937124495.1 uncultured Dokdonia sp.
ACAACCTACCCTTTAACTGTTATTTTTAAAATAGAAGAATATATCCAATATGAAATAGTAGCAGATACAGCTGTTATTCCAGCACCTGTTATAGATTGGTTTTTAAATATCATACCGGCTATTGCGGTTACATTACTCATCAATAATGATACGACTATTAATGCCGCATTAAAAAATATTCCGATTATTCCTAATGCGCTTTCGCGAAAGCGTATTCTGGATAACTTAAGTATTCAAGAAGAATTTGAAAAGAAAGAAACGACTTATGTAGCTCCTAGAAATCAAGTAGAATTAACATTGGTAGAGATTTGGGAGCAATTATTTGGGATAAGTTATATAAGTATTACAGATAGTTTTTTTCATCTAGGTGGGAAATCACTATTGTCTGTCAAAATGTTTGCTCTAATTGAAGAAAAGTTAGGTGTTAAACTCCCTCCAACATTATTATTAGAATCTCCAACAATCCAAAGTCTTGCAACAATTATCGAAGCAAAAGGCGATACAGATATGATAGCTTGGAAGTACCTAGTGCCTATAAAAACCAAAGGAGAGAAGGCACCTTTATTTTGTATTCATGCAGGTGGAGGTCATGTGTTTTTCTATAAAAGTCTCGCCGATGCTATTGATGATCAAAGACCGGTATATGCACTACAACCTGTAGGGATTTTTGGAGAAGATAAGAAACATCAAAGTATTCGGGATATGGCCAAAGATTATGCAGATGAGATACGTCTGGTACAACCAGAAGGAACACTTAATATCGTCGTATACTGTTTTAGTACAGCCGTAGGGCTAGAAATGGCTTCGTATTTAAAATCAATAGGAAGAGATTCACACCTCATCGTTGCCGATACCATTGCAGAACATAGATTATTATTAGATAAAGAGCGATTATTTATTAGAGTAACTGCCTTTTTGAAACGATTCTTTTCAAATCCTTTCAAAGCATTGCAAACGATGATTGGATATCGTCTTATGTTTTATTTAAAGCCTATTAAAGTTCGATTTTTTGGTAATGAAGCCGAAAAAAATACAGAACAGATGCGAGTACATCTCGTCACTCTATTTAATGCATATCAATGGGGTACTCAAATAGATAATGTATCGCTTATTCTCACAGAGAAAGGCGACGAGCGATATAATCATGAGATTGTACGCTCTTGGAAACCCTTGGTACGTAGAGATATTGATGTGAAGACATGTAAGGGACATCACGCAACATTTTTTGATGCTCCAGATGTGTTACATACAGCAAAAGCAATGGATCAAGTAATATTAGAAAATTAATAGTAATATGTGGACCACTTTTTCAAATCAAGATCTCTCTTTGCAACCTAGTCAGTTGCATGTCTGGTCTGTGTGTAAAAGTGACCATGAAAACAGATTACAAGAATATTGGGATATTCTAAATGAAGCAGAAAAAGAAAGAGCTCTGACGTTTAGATTTCTTAAAGATCGCTATTGCTTTATTATTGCGCGAGGCGTATTGAGAAATTTACTAGGAGCTTATATACAAATGGCTCCAGACCAAGTTAAATTTCAATTTGGTCATAATGGAAAACCGTATGTACATCACCCTAGTCAGATCAAATTCAATATCTCTCATTCTGGCGATACAATCTTATTAGGCTTTGTTCAGAAACATAGTATTGGAATAGATGTAGAGTATACAAAACGAAAAGTAGATGTAAAAAAGATCGCAGAACTCTTCTTTGCTGAAGAAGAAGTAACCTCTTTATTCAGACTAGATCAAGCGTATCATACACAAGCTTTTTATAATTGCTGGACAAGAAAAGAAGCATTTATAAAAGCGGTCGGAAGTGGATTATCATTTCCGCTAGATCAATTTGTTGTGAGCTTAGATTCCACGAAAGAAGCAACACTTATTGATACCAAATGGGATAAAAAAGAAAAAGATAAATGGATGCTAAATACCATTGAACCCGGAAAAGATTATATCGGAGCTGTCTCTGTAAAAGGAAATGTATCTGATATCCAATCATGGAGGTATCAATAAAATAGCGTGTCCAGCATATAAAAAATTGCAAGAATGAAACTAACAACATCACAAATTAACGAGTACCACGAGAATGGATACCTTATTGTCAATGGCTTGTTTACAGAAGAAGAAATACAGGGGTTGAAAGATGGAATAGGGAAAATAGATGATAGACCTATGCCTAGTATTATTAGAGAAGAAAATGGCGCTATACGTTCTGTTTTTGCGCCGCATCATCGTATAGAAGCGTTTGACTGGTTATATAAACAAGAACGACTTATCACACCAACGCAACAGTTATTAAATGATCCTTCTATTTATCTCTATCAGTATAAGCTTAATAATAAAAAAGCATTTGATGGTGGGATTTGGGAATGGCATCAGGATTACCCGTTTTGGCATATCGATGATGGGGTAAAGGAATCACAAATGCTCTCGGTGATGTTATTATTACAAGATACAGATCATGCACAAGGACCTCTTATGTTTATTCCTAAATCTCATAAAACTGGGATTGCGGAATTTCAACCCAAAGCACATCTAACAGCCGATACCATCGACTTGGAAAACTCTTTAAATGGAGACCTCAAGTTTACTGTAAAAAATGAAATAATAAAAAACATGGTAGACCAAGCGAGTATTCAACCTGGGATAGGAAGCATAGGAACCGTGATCTTTTTTCATCCCAATGTATACCATGGATCTAATGCAAATATTTCTCCTTATGATAGAAATACAGCCATTATAACCTACAATGTGACCTCTAATTTACCTGAAGATCGAAAAGAAAAAAACAGACCTGATTATATATGCTTAAGAGATTTTAATTCCATAGAAGCAGATCAGCGATCCATACAAGAAATCGCACAAAGTGAACCCGTAAGTGTTTCATAAAATAATATAAGAACTAACTATTTTGAGTCAGATAAAAAAAGCCGCATTACTTACCTATATCAATCTTGGGATTTCCAATATTGTAGGGATCGTGATGACTCCTTTTATCGTAAGAATGCTAGGAGATTCAGAATATGGTTTGTTTGCTCTTATAGGCGCATTTGTTGGATATCTATCGATTCTTGATTTAGGGTTGACCAATGCGGTTGTACGATTTGTAGCGCAGTATAGAACACAAAAAGATGATAAAGGGCAAGAAAACTTTCTAGCGGTCAGTCTTATTATATATTCGATTATAAGTCTGGCTGTAGTGATTTTTGGTCTCGTCATGTATCTAAATGTAGATGCCTTGTATGGAAGTACATTAACGGCTACACAAATGGAGAAAGCAAAGATCATGCTCCTGATTTTTATCTTTAATATCGCCATCGCATTACCTGGTGGTGCTTTTACAGGAATTTGTAATGGGTATGAGCATTTTGTCTTTCCTAGAGTACTTACCATTTGTAAATATGTCATACGAACATTGCTTGTGGTCGCTATCCTTTATCAAGGGGCAGATGCATTAGGTCTGGTAATTTTAGATAGTATATTAAACGTCTTATTTATTATGGCTACTGTATACTATGCTTTTACAAAACTCAACATAAAGATCAAGCTGCATCGTTTTAATTATGATTTTATAAAAGAAATATTTAGTTACTCTATCTGGATTTTTGTGTTTGGAATGGTGTATCAATTTCAATGGCGAACAGGTCAGGTTATTTTGGGAGCGACTACAAATACAGTCGTCGTTGCTATATATTCAATAGGCGTTACCCTTGGATTGTACTTTCTAACGTTTGGCAATGTAATTAACGGTCTTGTACTTCCTAAGGCAGTGCAATCTATTTATAAAAATAGCAGCACAGCACTACTTACGGCAGAGATGATTCGTATCTCAAGAATTACCATGATAGTGCTCTTTTATATTTTAGGAGGCTTCTTGATTTTAGGGCAGGATTTTGTCATTTTATGGGTAGGAGAGACGTATAGAGAAGCATGGTTAGTAGCATTATTGATTATGATCGCTTATGTAATGCCTATATCGCAAGGATATGCGCATGCTATTTTGGAAGCGAAAAAATTAATGCGATTTAAATCTTTATCATCACTAATACTCACCATTGTAGGACTTATTGCAGGGGGATATTTAGCCGCCATGTATGGGCTAAAAGGAATTATCTACGGAATTTTCGGAGCGCTTATGATCCTTCAGATCATGATTTTATTTTATTATCATTTCAAGTTGGGACTCGATATGAAGCAATATTTTACAAAAGCGCTATTCCCTTATTTAGTATTGTTCTCGGTGGTGAGTATAATTTCCTATTATGCTTTTCAATCTATAGGGAATGGGTGGGGGTTCTTTATTTTAAAGGGCATCAGTTACACACTATTATTTGTCATAGGACTCTATTTTGTTTTAAGTCAAGAGGAGCGTAATTATTTGTTTCATTTTTTCAAAAAGAAGTCAGCAATATGATCTTAGCATCGATACATAAAATGATGAAGGGTATCTGTGTGGGTACGCTTTCGCGAAAGCATACTAAACCTGTTTACAACATAAAAATAGAGTGCCGTTATGAGAATTAAAGAACTAGATGCTTTTAGAGGACTCGCGGCATTAAGTGTCGTGTTGTATCATTACACCACGATCTACGCCAAAGATTTTGCGGTAGACTCTTCTTTTCATTTTGCGTACGGATGGTTGGGCGTGCCTTTTTTCTTTATTCTGAGCGGTTTTGTGATCACCTTAACGATAGAGCGTTCTACAAGCGCATTACAGTTTTTAAAGAAACGATTTGTACGATTATATCCTACTTTTTGGATTTGTTTACTCATCACATTAGGGGTTACTTGGATCACAAAATCCCAGTCGATACACCCTATGTTTGACAGACCTGTTATTGATATTCTATTCAATTTTACTATGTTTCATGAGCTATTGAAATTTCATCATGTAGACGGCGCATATTGGTCATTATTACCAGAGTTGCTTTTTTACTTATTGATGGCATTTTTGCTGATTATTGGGAAAGTGAAAAAAGTGTTGTGGTATAACGGTGTGCTATTGGTCATTTGCCTGATACATTATTTTTTCCCCATTCCGATCCTAAGTCGATTGTTAGATTTAAATTATGTATTGCTTTTTATGATAGGTATTTGTTTTTATAGAATATACACCTCTGAAGGAAAAGCACCCTTTTATTTGCACATCCTTATTGTGGCAAATCTTGCCTTAGCAATTGCTTTGTATGACGTCATAAGGCCTCATTTAGACCTTACCGTATTAATCATTGCTTTTCCTATAATCGTACTATTCTTTTACGTATTTGTGTACACAAAAATTCACTTTTTAGGAAGAAGTAAATTCCTGCTCTTTTTAGGATTTATATCCTATCCATTATACTTAATACACCAATTGGTCGGGTATATTTTTATGCTCTTTTTTGATCAGTATATGGTTAGGCCGATCAGCATCATACTCACAACATCTATTGCCATTTTATTGGCGACACTCGTAACCTATTATCTCGAACCGCCTTTAAAAGGGTTGTTGAAAAAATATATTTTTTAATAAATCTATGCTAAAGCCGTTAACGTCACTTCGTTTTGTATTTGCTTATATGGTTTTTGCTGGCCATTTAGGAGGGCTTTTCTTGAACTATAATGAAGGCTTTTTGAGAGATACTTTTGCGAGTTATTTATCTATGAGTGAAGGCTATTTAGGCGTGAGTTTCTTTTTTATTTTAAGCGGTTTTATTTTGTCATTTAAGTACAAAGAATCTTTTTTAAATAAGGCCATTACTTTTAAGAAATTTATACTGTCTAGGATTTTTAGAATTTATCCGCTCCATTTCTTAACATTCATTTTTACCTTTTATCTATCCTATTATAACAATTTAGATAGTGTCGAATTCTGGATAAAGTCAGTTTCTAATCTCTTTTTGGTTCAGAGTTTTATTCCGCTTAAAGAATATTTCTTTTCTTTTAATGGTGTTTCGTGGAGCATATCAAATGAGCTATTTTTTTATATAGCTTTCCCGTTGTTATTAATCCTATTTTCAAAATTTAAAAAGTATGTGTTCTTCATACTAGGAATTCCTTTAGTGATCATAGTAGCAAGGGAATCTACAGATGTACATCATTGGGTATATTATAGAAATCCGTTGTTTAGAATATTTGATTTCTTTCTAGGTATTGTGCTTCACGATCTATATATGAAATACAAGGATCAGAAAGTATTAAAAGACTATGCGACCTTACTAGAGGTTGCTTCAATAGTACTGTTTTTAGGATTCTATTTTTTCCGTGAGAACATAGCCCAAGAGTTTAGATGGTCTTTATACTATTGGATACCCATGGTCTTTTTGATTTTCATATTTGCCATGCAAGGTGGTTTTATATCAAAATTGTTATCAAAGAGAGGATGCATCTGGTTAGGAGAAATAAGTTTTGCATTTTATATGATCCATCAACTAGTTATTAATGTATTATGGATCTTAAATTATAAATTCAGATTTTTTGAAAACGGCTATTTGCTTATTATAATGGCCCTTTCTTTGTCTATTATCGGTAGTGGAATTTTATACAAATATTTTGAAATGCCTTTAAATCGCTATTTACGTAAAAAATATATTAAAAAGTGAATCACATTGCCTACATAACCGCAGAGTATCCACATCCTGATACACCACCCGCAGGAGGTATAGGGTCATTTATTAAAATGATGGCGACATCATTGATAAAAAATGACTGTCGGGTGACGGTGTTTTTATGCCTCTCCTCTAGAGATAAAACATGGTATGATGGTAACATACGTATTGTAGAAATAGAAGGGGTACGATCTTCTCGATTTTCTCCTATTAAAAATCGTTTTAAAATACGCAATTGCATTAAAAAATATATTCAAGAAGATCGTATAGATCTTATTGAAGCACCAGATTGGGAAGGACTACACGCATTTTGTAATTTTAAAATCCCTGTAGTGACACGGATTCATGGTTCTGTAACCTATTTTAATTATTTACAAGGAATTCCCAAACCACGATTATTATACTACCTAGAAAAAAGAGCGATTAAGAAATCGAGAAAAGTAATCGCTGTTAGCGAATTTTCGGGTAAAGTAACAGAAAGCGTATTTGAATTTGCATGTCTTGATTTTAAGGTTGTTTATAATGGTATTGATACAGATCTGTTTAGTGCACGTGTATCAAAAACTTCAGAAAATCAAAATATTCTTTATTTTGGAACCTTAGTGCGTAAAAAGGGAATGATGTCATTAGCACATATTTTTAATGAAGTCCATGCTGGAAATCCGAATGCATCATTAACACTGATAGGGAAGGATGCTGTCGATTTTATAGAGAAGAAATCTACTTGGGAAGTGATGAAATCTATTTTGACGCCAGCTGCATTAGGTCAGGTTCATTATAAAGGCGTGGTACCGTATGAAGAGATGTCACAAGCAATATCTCAAGCTGCTATTTGTGTATTTCCAAGCTTTGCAGAAGCTTTTCCTATTTCTTGGTTAGAAGCCATGGCTATGGAAAAACCTATAGTCGCTTCTTCTATAGGATGGGCTCCTGAATCTATTGAAGATACAAAATCAGGTTTGTTAGAATATCCAGAAAAACATAAAGTCTTTGCACAAAAAATAAACAGACTCCTTACAAATGCCTCTTTTGCCCGACAATTAGGGAAGAATGCAAAACAACGAGTAGTCGATTTCTTTGATCAGAGGAAATTGGTGATGCAGAATATAGCGGTTTATAAAAACATACTAGGAAATGAATAAAAAGGTACTTGTTATTACGCCATTTTTTGCTCCAGAGACACATGCTGCTGTTTTTAGAGCGCACAAACTCGTGAAGTATCTAAAACGTATGGGATGGCAGCCTTATGTCATTACGGTAGATACTAATTATGAGTATAATGAAGACCATGCATTAGTAGAAGAACTAGATGGGATTCCTATCTACAGGACAAAATATATAGAACCGAGTATAAGAGGCATTAAAATGGCTTTTGGAGGTGCAGATCGAACCTATAAAACATTAAAAAAACAAGGTGTATTTGATACCTTAGAGATTAATACTAACACGGTAGATACCTCAATAGTTTCAAAACCAAAAAGAACATCCCAAGCATATCAATATATATTAAATCGACATTTAAAAAACCCAGACAGATTCTGGACGTGGAAAAAAGGAGCGATTAAGCTTGCAAAAAAACTGATCAAAGAAGAAAACATAGCCACTGTATTTACAACAACATTACCCTTTACAGCAAATGAAATAGGCATTGAATTAAAAAAAACCATGCCTATTCAATGGATTGCAGATTTTAGAGATCCGATTACCTACGGAAAAAGGTTTCACTCTTCGATCCCTAGAGTATATGCTAGACAAAAACGGATACAAGATCTTACCTTTCAATATGCAGATAAAATTGTAGGAACCTCATCATCCTATGGAATGATATTCCATGATCAATATGCAGGGGCTTATGATGCCAAATTTGAATTTATTCCTACTGGTATAGATGATGATTATATGCCGACACCTCAAGTGAAAAAAGCAAATACATTCGTATTAGTAGGAGAGTACTTAAAGGAGTATAGAGATTCCTTTTTTAGTCTTTACAAAAAAGCAATAAATGGGCTTCCTAAAGAGGAGATCCCTAAGATACAGATTATAGGGAATAAAGAAATTAATGAAGGAGTTGCATTGCGGTATGTGAAAGAGTTACAACTTACAGATCACGTTACTTTTTATGACCATATGCCACAATCTGAGCTGTACGATATGATAGAAAGCGCTAAGTATGTTTTATTAATAAATGGAGATAAAGCATATTGGTGGTGTGTATTTGCAAAATTGATCGATTATATCGCACTTCAAAAACAAGTACTGGCCTTTGTGCCAGAAATAAGTGAAGCAAGAAAGGAATTGACAAAAGCAAATACAGCAACATTTCTAAAATTCAACGAAGAAGATAGTGTCCAGAAATTAAGAGATATCATAGAAAATCCACAAGCTATAAAAAAACCAAATGAGGCCTATTGTAAGCGGTATCTAGCTTCATCACAAGTAAAAGCTTTTATTCATCTATTTGAAGCATTACAGTCATGAAAGGTTTTTCTATAATTATACCCACGTTACATAGAACCTCGTTTCTATTAGACACTTTAAAAGATCTAGTTGTACAGGATTTTGAATACCCTTTTGAGATTATTATTGTAGATCAATCACAAGAAAAAGACCAGTTGGTCATGGAGTATGTCAAAGATTTTGATTTTATAAACTACCAGTA
>CAKZKZ010000965.1 GCA_937124495.1 uncultured Dokdonia sp.
AATTTGTTATTTCTGTTTTGGGCTATTCTTATATGTTTAGAAACGGGCTCTACTAAATGCACTTGATGGCCTTTTTTTGCAAGCCATTCCGAGTACTTTCCTGTTCCACCTCCTATATCAATTATTTTTGAAGATGCTGTGGGAATATATTTATCAATGAGTGATTTAATTCTTTCAAATTCAAATACACCCATTCCTTTTTCAAGCCGGGTTTCTTCTGATGCTTTATTATAAAATAGTTCTATATCTCTACTAATTAACTGTTTGTTGTTCATTTTTAATCATTATATGATCATCACTTATAGAAATGCTTATTGCATAATCAAAGTGATAAAGCAATCGATTTATAATCCATTGTTTTTGTTTGAAATTTGATGAAATAATGGGATATGATTATCTGTGCATAAAGAAACAGAAGGTTTCTATTCTATACGTTAATAACTCGTTTTGTCGAGATTGCCTTTTAGAAAGACTCAGATAATATGTTTAATTAGTATAACAGACTACAAAGATAGAAAATCTTAGTTAATCCTTAGCAATTGTTTATTTCAATAAGCTTTCTTTTTAAAGTATTCAGAAACAAGGTTTGTCTAAATTATATATGTAGTTAGGCACTTGCTATTTCATTTTTCAATACTCATATTTATGTTCTTCTTTATCACAATTTTACAACTTCAATACAGCCTCTATCTGCAATTGTTATATAACATTTCTTATAATCATTACTAAATGTAATATTTGTGGGTTTTTTACCTTTTAATTCTATTTCTTTCAATAATTTTCCTGCCGGAGATATTACCGCAATTGTTCCTTTTCCATATCGACATACGTATATATTTCCATGTTCGTCACAACGCATTCCATCTAATCCAAAATCTTCAAAAGAAATAAATCCTCGCTTATTTTTTAATGAACCATTTTCGAGAATATCATAAACCCATATTTTTCGTTGGACTGATTCGTTTACATATAATTTTCTACCATCATGACTTACTTCAATTCCGTTAGTTGTTCCCATTTCCTCTTCTAATAATTCAAATCCCTTTTCTTTCGTTATCTTCCACAATTTACCAGTATTATTTGACCAATTTGGATCACTTGCATAAAGCGTTTTATTTGGAGAAACAGCGATATCATTTGGTTGATTTGCTTTCAATTCATTCGCAAATATTTCAATTTTCTTATTTCTTAAATCAATTTCTAGAATATTATGATTGATATAATCCGCAACAAACATTTGATTTTTCTCTCCAAATCGGATGCCATTTCCTACGCTTCCATTTGGTAGTTTTATAAACACAGAACCTTCCCCATTTGATGCGATTTTTCCTATTGTTCCTTGTTCTTCAAAATTTACAGCATAAATATTTCCTGCGTAATCAGTTGCAGGTCCTTCAATTCCATCTGTAAAACTTCCTTCTTTTGTAAAATCACTACTTTGCAAATGTTGACTACATGAGATAGTCAACATTAATAATAGAGCTAAAATTATACTTCTCTTCATTTTTTTTATGTTTGTAAACAACGTTGTTGTTCGTAGTGTCTAGTTTTTATGTTAGTATTATTATTTTCCATACAAGGTTGTAAGCGTAGCACTTAAACTTGATGGAATTACTGATGTATGTGATTTATTTATATATGCCAATTCATATCAATGTTTTTATAATTACTTTTTCAAAATCTATATTAGATGGATTAAAATATCTATGAGTGTTTTTTCCATCCAAGACATATAAAACTGGGTAGTTTACGGTGTCTTTAATAGAATAAGTTTTCGGGAATGACATATGTGTTAGATACTCTTTCTCTATTGTTTTAGAGCTTATAATGTGGTTTGGTTCATTACCTATTCGCTCTTTTGGTTCTAATTTTTGGATAAATAATGGATTGCAAAAAAATAACAGTACAAATGTTGTCAATGATAGGTTAATTGATTTTTAAAAAAATCATTTTTGTTAATTTTAATGGCATTCAGGTTTTGGATTCTTCACTTTACTGCTAACGGTTTCATATATGAAAAGTAGTATATAAACGCTAGTTTTCCGGATTTAGCACAAGTCGATTTTTTAAATTTCACTAATTATTGTTTTTGGAATTTTGTTAAATTTAAAAAAATGATGACTTTCCAAAATGCCCAAACCTTTGCGTTATCTATAACTTGCATTATGTTTTTTACACTTTGTTAGTTGTAGTATTATAATTTTGTATTCATAAAAAACAGTAACCTCATCTAATTCTTTTCTTTTTAAATCTGGCACATACGTTGGAAACTTTGGATATCCAACTGGAAGTAATAAAAAAGCTCTTTCATTACTTGGTCTGTTGAGGGTTTTAGTCAAGAAGTTCATTGGACTAGGGGTATGGGTTAACGTAACTAAACCTGCATTATGAATAGCAGAAATTAACATTCCACAAGCGATTCCGATAGATTCATTTACATAGTAATTATTATACTTTTCTCCATTTTCTCCAAACTCATATACTTTTTTAAATGCAATTATTAACCAAGGAGCCACTTCTAAAAAGGGTTTATTCATATCTGTAGCTAATGGCTCTAAGTCCTTTTTCCAGCGTTCACTCATTCTATTTTCATAACTTTCTTTTTCTTCAATTTCTGCTTCTTTACGAATTTTGGATTTTAACATTGGGTTAGAAATAGCGCAAAAGGTCCAAGGTTGTTTGTGAGCTCCTGATGGTGCAGTAGAAGCGCTTTTAATTAAGTTTTCGATAACTTCTTTAGGAATAATCTTTTCAGAAAAATCTCTTACAGATCTTCTCTTATCTAACCAATTATGAAATGTTTTAGTTTTTTTAATTAGTTCATTTTCTGAAAATATTTCCGCCTCAAAGGAAATATGTTTATGTCCATTAATTATTATGTGATTAGGTATTTTCATAAAACTAAATTTTCGGTATTCATATTACAGTTAACGGTGTTGTGTATGAAACGTAGCCGTCTTTGACGTTCGGTCTTTTCAGATTGTTTTAATCTTTTTTAAAAGTAGGAAATTGAATTCGTTTAACCATCTGTTGCTATTTTTTATATACGGTGTTACTACACGTTTTTTATTTTTCAGATTCATATCCGTGAACATTCCAAGTTTTTAAAAAATCGTAACCTTTATGTTTTAAATATGTCATTCCGTCTATTTTGAATTTCGTTTTAGTTAAAGATTCGATTTTGGTTGTGTCTGAACCAACCAAACTAACAAATTCCATTTGGACTTTACCATTCAGTTTTATCAGTTCAGCGATTGTTGAGCAAGAAGTCATTGGTAGTTCTTCTTTTCGTTTAATCTCTTCTGTGTAAGGTATTGTTTCCCAAGTTGCAAAATTCTTCATTTTATGAAAGTCAAGCCATAATATATTTTCTCCGTCAATATTATTTTCAGGAATCCAAAATCCGTTAAGATTTTCACGTACTGAATCCAAATCAGTTAAGTCGATTTCATAGTCGTTTGCAACAAGAATCAAATTTCGATTAGCATTTTTTCCGATATCCTCTTTTACTCCTTTGGCAAAATCAAATATCTGAAGTCCAAAAAAAGCAATTCCGATAATTATAATTCCAATTATTGTTATTAAAATTCCTTTTTTCATGGGTCTTGTCAAATGTGTGGTAACTAGTGTATAAAGTCACCTAAAAATACTCTAAATAAAAATATAAGGGACGTTATAATAGCTAAAAGCATTTGTCATTGACATTGAGTATATATTATTATTATTATTATTATTTATTTTTCTTTTTTCGTTTCGTGGTTTTATTAGGTTTATAACTACATGATCTATTTTCTACATATGCTATTTTATGTTCGGATAGAAGTTGCACAATGATTTCTCGTATTTCATCTTCATGAAGTCCAATTTCTTCTCCAAGATCAATTTCATTTAGTTGATTATTATTCTCAACCAAAGCTTTAAAATATCTGTTTTTATTTTCCATAACTGTTTTGTTTTTTTACTGCGATCATCATATGCGGGCTAAAGGGTAAAAGGTAGCTGTCATTTTCTGTGACTTCAGTGAGTTCGGTTAATGTTTTTCTCTTTGTGCCGTGTAGCATATTGGTAAAATAGTCTTTGTCTAACCAAGCCATTCCTTCTACAGCATACGTATTGAGATATGTTAATCCTTGATGTATAAATTCTTCTTTCAGTTGTTCTGGTTTATGATAATATCCTTCAGCTAATAACCAAGGAAAATCATCTGGAGGATTGTGGACTCCCGTTGTTAATTCATTCTTACACATTTTGAAAAATGTTTTTTTGTGAATTAAACCATGCAAAAGACCAACCAACGTTGATGCTGTATAATTAATGGCAAACCCCAAAATGATTCCGTTATTTTTTAAGACACGTTTAGCTTCACGAATAGCTACATCTCTCTCTTCTCTTTTTTGAAGGTGATAAAGTGGCCCGTGTAGAATGATTAGGTCTGCAAAATTATTTGGAAATGCTAAGTTTTGAGATTCGCCTAAGTAAATAGAAAACTTATTTTTTAATTTGTTATTTCTGTTTTGGGCTATTCTTATATGTTTAGAAACGGGCTCTACTAAATGCACTTGATGGTTTTTTTTTGCAAGCCATTCTGAATATTTTCCTGTTCCACCTCCTATATCAATTATTTTTGAAGATGCTGTGGGAATATATTTCTCAATGAGTGATTTAATTCTTTCAAATTCAAATACACCCATTCCTTTTTCAAGCCGAGTTTCTTCTGAGGCCTTATTATAAAATAGTTCTATGTTTCTACTGATAAGCTGTTTATTGTTCATTTTTATCATTGTATAATCATCACATGTATAAATGCTAGGTACATTTATAAGGTGATAAAGCAATTGATTTGTAATCAATCGTCTTCGTTTGAAATTTGATGAAATAACGGGGTATAATTATCTGTACATGAAGTAGAAACAGAAGATTTCTATTCTATGCGTTAATAACTCGTTTTGTCGAGATTGTCTTTATAGAAAGACTCAGATAATATGTAGAATTAGTATAACAGACTATAAAGATAGAAATTTTTGATGAACCCTATCAGTAGTTGATTGGAACTTTTGTTTTAATGTATTATAATGCCACAATGAATTGTAGTTATTGTTGGTAATTGATATTTTATTGAGTTGCGGAATCTCCTTGCCCTTTGGGGACAATTACAAAAGCCCACTCTACCTCTTTAGGGACACTATAATCATCCAAAAATTTTCCTCCAAGTCCGCTGACTTGAGATTTGTTATCTTCAACTTCAAGCCCATATTCATCTCCAAACATGAATTTCACGCCATTATCTAAAAAAAGAGTATCAGTATCTTTTAAATCAATAACGATAAATTGATTTGGTTTTAATTTCTGGTTTTCTTTTATCCCAATTTCTTTAGTAGTTTCATTGTAAATAAAGATTTTTTCGACCTTTCCGGTTTTGTTGTATTTGACTGGGATTATAAATAATTCATCTCCTTTTTCTATAAATTCATTCCCATTTTCATCAAAATATCTATTCTCTTTTTTACAACTGAAGAATGCAATTAAAAGAACGCTCAATGCCATTGTAACATTTCTCATTGATTTGTTTTTTATTTTGTTATAACTAGTACATAAAGCAGGCTAAGACACTATTATTCGTTTGTTTAGAATTGTACTTCCTAGATACGTGTTGCTTTTTCCGCTTT
This sequence comes from uncultured Dokdonia sp., assembly GCA_937124495.1. Taxonomy (GTDB): domain Bacteria; phylum Bacteroidota; class Bacteroidia; order Flavobacteriales; family Flavobacteriaceae; genus Dokdonia. Next base: position 5,667 of record CAKZKZ010000965.1, read on the forward strand.
CGCGAAAGCATATAAAATTGGGGCTATCTTTTTAATTTTGAAAATAGTTAAAGTCAGAAGTTACAATTTATCTAGAGACAAATATAAGCGTAACGCTAAGTAATAATACTCAATCATTTCAAACGCCAATAAGTAGCATGAGAATACTTTCTAGCCTTTAATATATGTTAACGGGCATTACTTAACAAGTAACTAATGCCCGTTAACACCAAAGTATATAATATATCTACTTATTAGTACAATTCTTTATTGCAGATATAGATATAGGGCAACCTAATGGTCTTGTACTTATAAGATCAAAGGCGGCTCCTCCAACGATATTGGAAGGATTATTTAATTTTGAAATAACTAGTTTTTTAAATGCGATTTTCTTTTTCATTATTATAAAATTTAGATGTATTAAAAAGGAATATTTTTTGTGCTCTTTGTTTGTAATTGTTTAATATGTTGGTATAAGCGCTGTTTTTTATGAAGGCAGCATAAAAATCTACAAAATTAAACTGAGCTTCTTTTGTTATTTTAAAAGTAGTTATTTTTTTTAATATATCAATGAAGGTATGACTCTTAAGAGAATAGTCTACAAGAGTATACTTTCGCACTTCGATATAGCTCAGCATAAACTTTTTCTTCTTTATTATGTTTCGTGAAAGCGCAAAAAAATGAATAGTAAAGAAATAAAGTAGTGTTCTATTTTGGAGTACTACGCTATTTTAATTTCCCAACATCCAACATCTTTTTTCTATCCACCATATCCTTTTCTCTTAAAAACACTTTTCTTACTTTTATCATAATGAAACAAAACCGCAAACTCCTTATCATAGGTCTCTTATTATTTGTCCAGATGGGGATCGTTCGGATTCTGGCATTATTCCCTGAATTTATAGAAAACTATTATAGTAACGGACTTTATCTTTTCATCTCAAAAGGGTTTCGATATGCCTTTGGTTGGTTGCCATTTTCTTTTGGCGATGTGATGTATGCGGTATTAATTTTTATGGCTTTACGCGAAATTGTCCTCTTGTTCAAATCTCGTTTCCGAAACTTTAAAACTTTTTGTATTCGTACGCGCGCCTTGGCATCTATTGTATATGGTGCTTTTCATTTGTTGTGGGGCATGAATTATTACCGACTTCCGTTACACGAATCTCTTTCGATAGAGAGTGAATACACAACTGAAGAACTCTACGCCTTAACCGAAAAACTCATTGTCAAGAGTAATGCGTTATATGATCAGTTAGCGACTAATGATACCATGGCAGTAGACATCCCATTATCACAATCTGAGATTTTTGATCAAACCATCAATGGATATAATGCGTTAAAAACACAGTTTCCAAAACTAGATTACCCTCCTAAAAGTATAAAGGTGTCCTTATTAAGTTATCCGCTTTCTGTGATGGGATATAGTGGGTATTTAAATCCGATTACCAATGAAGCTCAAATCAATGGACTTGTGCCCACCTATAGACATCCAGTGATTAGTTGCCATGAACAAGCTCATCAGTTAGGCTATGCCAAAGAAAACGAAGCTAATTTTATAGGCGTCCTCGCCACCTTTCATAATGAAAATCTACACTTCCAATACTCCGGAAGCATCTTTGCCCTACGGTATTGTATCAATGACCTTTTTCGCCGCGATAGCGAGCTAGGAGATAGTTTAAGAGAACAAATACGTCCAGGAATTTTTAAAAACTATGCCCTATCTCGTGATTTCTGGGACCGTATGGATAATCCGCTAGAACCTGTGTTTAAACTATTTTATAGTAACTACTTAAAAGCAAATAACCAACCTGCAGGATTGAAAAGCTATAACTATATGGTCGCGTTATTGGTGAATTACAATACATCCTTTCCTACATCTATATGATGACGTATATATCTTTTTAAAATGAGTGATCACATTAAAATATTTGGAGAGGCTTCTACCATTATAAAAATGAAGAAACGAGACGTTATTCTAAAAATTGGAGAGGTTGAAAATTATCTTTCTTATATAATAAAAGGGAGTATTGTTATTCTTACTTATCATAATGGTAATGAAATATGTATTGGTTTTAGTATCGAAAACTCTTTTTTTAGCTCGTATGTTTCATTTTTAACACGGGAAGTCTCACAATACCAAGTTGTAGCTTTAGAAGACACTATGATGGAGCGGATTGATTATGAATCTCTTCAAGTAGGGTATTCTTTATCTGCCCATCATCAAGCAAAAGGACGAAAAATTGCAGAACAGCTTTATATTAAAGGAAGTCAGCGAGCCTTCTCATTAATCACAAAGACAGCCGAAGAGCGATATCTTGAGTTTATTGAAGAATACCCAAACCTTTTACAACGCATCCCATTAAAATACCTAGCTTCTTATTTAGGGGTAACACCAGTGAGTCTTAGTCGAATTAGAAATAAAGTGGCTAAACAATGATTTCTTATCATTTGTAAATAGAATTGATATTTAAAAGTTTCAGCTTTGTATAATAATATGAAATACGTACGTATGCATACTACGATCAGTTGGAAAAGAATACTTGTATTTATGGTGATTGCTACTGCAGTCTCCAATGTTTTTAGGTTTGATATTTTCGAACTCACAGCAGTATTAGAGAACGTGCCTACTTGGATGTTTATCTTAATAACTGTATTGCTTGAAGGAAGTGGCGTTATTATAGGTGCAGTAATAGCGCTATCATTACTTAAAAGAAAGCGTAAAACAGACATAACGTTTTTTGGTACTTCAACATCAAAAAGCCTTATGATGTCGATCATTCCAATCATTATTTTAACCATCATCGGTGTGGAAAATGAATATGGACTAAATCAACATCTTTATGGATGCATAGCCATTATAGGTACGTTACTCTATTGTTTTATGGAAGAATATGGTTGGCGAGGATATCTACAAGAAGAGTTAAAAATGCTAAAACCTTGGCAAAAATACTTGATTATCGGATGTATGTGGTACCTATGGCATCTTACGTTCTTGAGGCAAGAAACAACTGTTAGAGATAATCTTTTCTTCTTGTTCATGATGATTTTTGGAAGTTGGGGGATTGGGCAAGTAGCCGAATCGACAAAATCCATCATAGCAAGTGCTTGCTTTCATATGATTATACAAATCATGATGTTTAATTCGTTGATTAGAAGTGGAATTACAGGAACGGAGAAATTAATCATTTTAGGTGTTTCAGTGACACTATGGTTTGTGATTGTCAAGAAATGGGAAAAAGAAAATAAGATTGCTATTCCTAAAAAAGAGTGAAAGCAGGATTGAAAAGTAAAAACGCGCTCATTATGCCAATAATTCATTAGCATCTATAGGATGTTAAAATACTCTTAATTAACAGTATTGACGGCTAGTGATGGGCGTATCTTTAAATGCTAAATAATCACTAAATACTATGTTTCTAAAAAAAATCCTTATGGCAGGGTTTGTCTTGTGCTCGTTTGTTATGTCCGGGCAAGACTATTTTCCTGCAAATGACGGTGTAAAATCAAAGAATGAGAATTACACTGTCTTTACAAATGCCACCATTCACACATCACCCACAGAACCCATCAAAAACGGACCCCTTGTGGTTCAGGCTGGTCAAGTGG
>CAKZKZ010000966.1 GCA_937124495.1 uncultured Dokdonia sp.
CCCTTTTCTCTAAAATCAGAAGCGTATACTTCAGCATCTGTAAATGTATTTGATACAAAAAATGAGTCATAGGTGATCAAAATTGAAATCATTTTTACTGAAACTTTTAAGAATTTGTTTTACAGCAACTCCTGCTTTAAAATCTCGTTTATATGCTTTCGCACTTCAATAATGTTCAGTATAAACTCCTATGTCGTTATTACTCCTTGAAAGAAGTGAGCTCAACAATCCCCTCTACACTAGCGATATGTAATTAAAAATCAAATAGTTTACTAACTAAAAAACCACTAACCACTCCCCTTTGAGTGTGAACTGCTAATACTATAACAACGACTTTTACGCAACCTTTTGAAAAATTATAGACTTATATAGTATAAAACTTATAAAAGTCATTCTCATGAAAAAAATATTATTTACGAGTATCATCATACTATCTTCACTTTCGACCTTTGCACAAATAGTCGATATTCCTGATGAAAATTTTAAAGCCGCTTTACTAGACAACTTTCTACCTATTGATACAAATGGAGATGGAGAAATTCAGGTTTCTGAAGCAGAACTTGCACCAAATATTAATGCCATATTGAATGATGTTACTGACATCACAGGAATAGAAGCTTTTATAAATCTTGAAGTACTCAGCCTAGGTAATAATGAGATTACTACAGTAAATTTATCACAAAACACAAAACTTAGAGTCCTTGCTATTGATGTAAATCCCATTACCGATATTGACCTCTCTTTTCTTCCAGATTTAGAAATAGTAAGACTAGGCCAAACTCCAATTCAAGAGATAGACTTGTCTTTTAATCCCAATTTAAGAAGGCTCGATCTAGACGGAACCTCAATTCAAGAGTTAGATCTTACTGCTAACGATAATCTAGAAGTCCTCTCTCTTATCAATACATCACTTACTACAATTGATGTTTCTGGGCTTACAGAACTTATACAGTTATCTGTAAATATCGCAGAAATGAGTGAAATCGATGTTTCTAATAATCTACTTCTGGAAGCACTCAATGTAAGAGGTTCGGGATTAACATCTATTAATTTACAAAATAATACGAATCTAGAAGTACTGGATATAAGCTTTACAAATCTTCAAGCTGTTGATCTTTCTCAAAATACGCAACTTAAAATTCTTTTAATAGCTGGAAATCCGCTAGAATCTATTGATCTTACAGATTTGAGTGCACTCCGAGCTATAGATATTGGCATGACTGATATAACGACATTAGACTTCTCTATGAATCCACAGCTTTGTTTTGTTTCTGTAAACTTAAGTGAAAACCTGACCTCTGTAAATTTACAGAATGGTACTAATGAATTGCTTGCCTTAGATGGAACTTGTGAAATATCAGTATTCGAAGCTTCATATGGTTTTCCTACTGGTGCTAGTTTTTCTCAAAATAACGATAACCTTATCTCTATATGTGTTGATAATATTGCATTTGCAGAAGAAAATTTCCTGAATGTACCGTCATCTACAGAAATTACCCAAGACTGTACCTTATCTACTCAAGACATAAACACTCCATTAGTGGCTGTGTATCCAAATCCTACCACAGATATTATAAACATCTCACAAACAGCAACCAAGGTAGTGGTATATCACCTACGTGGAAGACATGTTTATAAAGGACAAGACAGCACCATTTCCCTTAAAAACCTAAATAATGGATTGTATATACTACGTTTAGAAACTCAAGAAGGTGCAATTATGACTAAAAAAATCATCAAACGCTCATAAAAAGAAAAAATACAACCGACCCAAATGTTTTTGAGGTCGGTTGTATTTATTTTATAGCAACTGAAAATGTTTAGCCTAATAAGGAGGCGCCGTTTAAAGCGGTTGGGAGTAAATCGCTCATCAGATCGAAAAACGGGCGTAAGAGCTGAT
>CAKZKZ010000967.1 GCA_937124495.1 uncultured Dokdonia sp.
GTTTAACCCCAAAAGAAGTGGAATCCATTCTTAAATTAACTGCCGTAAAAATAGATAATATGCCAGAGAATTTGGAGTACTACGGAAGACTGGGAGCTGGCATGTTAGATGCCTATGAAGCCGTAAAAATGTCTAAAGATATGGCAGATGATTTTGGTACCGTTGAAGTAAAAGATAGAATTTTATATAGGTGGTTTTATAAATTAGAAACTGCTCCTTATGAAATTAAAATGACCAATAATGATGTTACAGGAAATGCACGTCTAAAATTTAAAGCTAGAAATAATATTGAGGTTGTAAGTGGTGATTACTATCCAGAAACGGGTGGTTATATAGATTTATCTATAGATTCAACATTACCATTAGACAGCTGCCCCCCTCCTGTTTCACTGGCTAGAATAGCTACTACCGAAAAAGGCGACGCTACATCTCTTACAAGTTCAAAGTATAGTATATATCCAACTTTGGTTGATAAAAGTATCACTATTGAAAAATTAGATAATAGAAATAGTCAAGCTGTAGCTATTAAAATTTTTGATTTTTATGGTAATCTCGTTTTTGAAGATTCAAATATCAAAGATTCGAAAACCTCACTAAACGTTGAGAAACTAATACCAGGCATACATATTGTGAAAATCTATGATTCAAGCAATAAAGAGCTAGAAACTTTAAAGATTGTAAAAAAATAACAATTCTCTTTTTATAACACTACCTCTTTGATACTGGGAGTATACAAAGAGGTAGTACTATAATACAGCATTACAAAATCACTCCAACACAACAAGATTCCAAGGAAAATTAGTGACCTCAAGATTGATAAGTAGTTCACCTTCATTAGAAAACTTAGCCAGCCCCCCTCTTTCGGTGCCGCTTTGATCCAAATATCGATATCCAATTAACCAAGCGTCTAAGCTAGCTACATAGGTAAAGGTGGTACGCGTGACATCAGTCCATCCGTTTTCTTGAGTGAGTGTATTAAGCGCAGGTGTAACATCTACAAACGTAGTTTCCTGAGAAGTAATATCATATACCGCTGGAAAATTAGCTACTACGACAGGCACTGATTGCATAAAAGTATAATAGAGCTTTCCATTAACAACCTGCTCAGAACCATCTAAAAAACGATTAAACGAAGAAGGTCCCGTTTCTAGTTGCGTAAACGTAGTTGCGTCATAACGTATATATGTATTATTACTTAAGAAAGTATAAAAATCATTCGCATCTCCATAGACAAGTCCAAAAATATGAACTCCCTCAAGTACTTCTAGGCCTAGTACCTCAACATCATCTGTATTAACTACCACTAACGTTGACTGTTGATCACCATTTGTCGTTGACTGGTTCTCATAAAAAGCTAATCTCCCTTCATGATATGCAGGAATACTATTTTGTCCCAAGGCTCCTATTTGAAGATCAGAAACAACACCTGTGTTTAAACTAATCACACGGAGTTTTAAATTATCCAAGGCATTAGAATCATTATATCCTGAAAACACTTCTTGTTCAGAATTAATAGTCCAACTACGAAACTCTGTTTCGGATTCATCAAAAAAATTAGTTCCAGAAACAACAGTTCCTGTTCGTACGTTTTTTAACCAAACCATATTACCAGCATACAAACCGGCTACATCTCCCGCGATTTCTACGCGCTGTATGTTAGGGCTGATACCTTCTAAGGCTGCGATATCTGAATAACGCCCCATTTGATCAAACGCTGTAAATTGATATTGAAGCAATACTATATCGCTTGAGAAATTAAAAAATGAAAAATCTGGAAAATCTGTATTTACCACTACAGTATCAACATCATCATCTGTATCTGAACAACTGTATAGCAAAACAGAGCACAATACAAGGGTATATATAAAATACCTCATTTGCTTTTTTTTAGAAAGATACTCAAAAAGCGGTTTAATTGTACTGTCTAATATTAACTGTTATTTAAAAAGCGCCTAAAATAATTTGAATTATAGCGTGTCCAAATGAAATAGAAAATCAAAGCATAGCATCCCTACGATTTTGTTTTATACTGAAATATGATGCAATAGAAACAAATTATTTGGTGCATTTTAAGTGATAGTTGGTATAATACAAAAAAAAAAGCCCGTAGATACGGGCTTTAAAGATTGTATATAATGGAAGGTTTAATTAATATCCTCTCCTTTTTTAAGCTTATCGATATTAGCTTGTACATTACCTTTAGACCCTGCATTTGGGGCATTTTTCAAGGCTTTTTCAAGATACTTAATAGCTGTTTTATAATCCCCTTTAGCTGAATATAGTCTTCCTAAACCATACTGTGTAGGCCATGCATTATTGTTTTTCTTTGCATTGTCTTTAAATGCCTTCTCTGCTTTTTCAATATTTTTAGCAGCAATTAATTGCCTTCCATATTGATGTACTTCCAATACGGTTGCTTGATCAAGCACGCTTTCTATTTCGGCAATGGCTTCATTTGATTTTCCCATTTTGTTTAAAATAGCCGATTTAATCTGTGCATTGGTAAATGTCTTTTGGCTAAAAAACCATCCACTTTGTGCATTATTAATCCAATCTAAAGCTTTCTCCATATCCCCTGCACCAAACGCATATTGCGCTGCATTTTCCCAAGCCTGACGATTAAATCCAGTTTGGTCTCTTAGTTTATCACTAATATCATCCATAACAATCGATGTCACATCAAATCCAATTTTAAAAGGGATTTCTTTTTTCTCCCATTGCAGTGCTACTGTTGCAGAAGTAGCATCTACAGCCGTAAACTGGTAGGTAAGTAATTCTGTATGTGGAATTTCAGAAGTGGTTACTTTTACACGTAAAGCATCTTCTTTTTCATCATAAAAATAACTCCCCCATGAAGTCGAATTATTTGAAAATACGAGAGTTGCCGTATTATCTTCGGCAAGTGCTACGTGAAATCCATAGGTCCCTGCTTTGATTGCTTTTCCTTCGATAGTTGCATCGTGTGTCAATGTAATCACTGTATTTTCATCGGCTCCTGCACGCCAAGGTGCTGCTGTAGATGTTCCAAAACCTAGATTTTGAAATCCATAATGTGCCAGTGGTGTTCCCCATATCTCACGTCCTCGTACACTTGGCCTAGAATATGTGATGGTAATATCTGAAATCCCTACAGTTTGACTCACTGTTGATTTTTGACTAGTTGCCGGTGTTTTGATTTGTGCTGTACTATCAATACTAAACGCTAGAAAGCAGATTGCTGCGCAAGCAATCCATTGTTGTATATTTTTCATTTTTTCAGGTTGTTTTTTAGTTTGCAAAAGGTACAAGACAGTATCTCATAAAAATGTTAGCTTCTTGTTAAAACCTACTCAGCGAGTAAACTTTTAACATACTGATCAAAATCTTCTTTAAAATCAATGAATTTTTGCCCCGTTGCGGCTCCATTAAATCCTGTATGAATACGCCTTACCTCACCCTTTTTATCTATAAAAATAGAAGTAGGATACGAAATAATATGGTTTAGCATAGGGAGTTTTTCGTTGGCTAGCTTCTTATCAGAATCTCCATATTGTGCTAACACAATAGGATACGGGATCTCCAATCGATCTTTTAAACGCTGTATACTTCCAAACGCTTTTTCTTGTGTAGGTGCATATTCAAAAGCAATCCCTATAACTTCAAAATCTGGGTTAGGGTTCTGTTTGATATACTCTACATAAAACTTAGATTCTTCTAAGCAATTAGGGCACCAAGAACCTAACAATTGTACCAGTACCACTTTATCTTTATAACGCTGATCACTCAGCGATACCATCGTTCCATCTGTTTCAGGAAATGTAAATGCTAGTCCATCGTATCCTTCTTTGATGTACGTTAAATCTATTGCTTCAGGAAGTTCATAAGTTTCATTACGGGTAGCGCGAAAAGGTTCTTTCCAGTGATTTCCACTATAAAAATGCCCTTCTAATGTACTATCTGTCACGGTGGCTGTAAACAAAAATGCATGCGCCCCATCAAATGTAGAAAGTTGTAACTGATCTCCTTCTATGGTACCTTCTAAATATCTGTAATCTCCCGTAGTAGTTCTAAAAGTACCAGTAACTGCACTTCCTTCTTGTGTAAAGATTCCTTTAGCAATGTACCTATCTTCAGGGCCGTTTTCACTAAATACCGTTTCCCAATTCCCAGTGATATTGGTAGTAGACTTTTTTACGCTTTCGCGAAAGCGTACTCCGTCTCCATACACCATTTTAAATGGAACAACACGATCTAAACTAGGTTTGATAAAATCACCTGTAATCTCATTTCCATCATCATTAAATACTCCTTGAAAATACCCTTCAAATACAGGAGTTTGGATGCGAATCTCATTTCCGTTGATCTGAATCTCATCTACTGTAATACGTTCTTCTGCATTCTGAATCACAAGTGTTCCGTTATTTTTTACTTCAAAAATAAACGGGAGTTGTTTGTCATCTTGAACATCTAAAGTAGCTCGCCAAAAACCAGCTTGCAAAGTTGGGAGTTTTGTTTCGCACGAAAGTGCACTTATACAAACTAAAATGAGGAAGATTTTTTTCATATTATATACTAAAGTCTATAGGACTCTCGAATCCTTACAATATACAGAATATAGGAAATAAAAAGTCGCTTAAAGACGAATCTTTAAGCGACTTTTAGATTATTTCTTTGAATTTATTGCTTTATAAACTTCTTGCTTATAACGCGTTGTCCATCATTGATATTTACAAAATAAACACCTTTACGAAGTCCCACAATACTAGTGACGCCACTGAATGTATTTTGTGATACTTGCTGTCCTAATACATTATAAACCGTATAATCCACGAGTCTATTGTCTGCCATTTGCATACGTAGCGTGTTATCTACTTGTGTAAATTGCACATCAAAAACAGCCGCTTCTAATCGTAATTGCCCATCTGTTTTAATCGCAGGTACTGCAACAGCATCTCTATTAGAACTGATCGTGATGGTATAATCTTCTACCTCTCCATACGAGAACAGCTCACAAGGAGTTGGCACGCCATTCCACTTCATAGCCACACGCATTCTGGTCGTTCCTTCTATCGCGTTAGTAGGCACTGTAAAGTTATAGGAAAGGTTTCCTGTACTTGATGTTGATCCTGTAACTACTTTTTCTGACGTATCAAAGGTTCCGTTTTGATTAAAATCAATCCAAACTCCCCAATTTTCTGTATATGATTGTCCAGGAAAACCAACGCTTAACACAATAGCATTTGAACCATACCCTATCACACCTGTTTGGTTTGTAAAGTCTGCATATCCTCCATTTGCTCCTGTTGCATTCGAAATCCCTCCTACGCTTACAAGATCAATATGTTCAAAATTAGAATTGTTTCCTCTCGAATTACAGTAATTTAAAACAATAGCATCAGTAGTAACATTTGCCGTATTACTCGCACTTGACACATTAGAAGCAGCATCTTTTGCACGTACGCTAAATGTATAACTTGTCCCGGCACTCAATCCGCTTACCGCATAACTTGTCGTTGCTGTGGTTCCGATGACAGCATTTCCTTGGTATACATCATATGCAGTAACACCTACATTATCTGTAGCGGCATTCCAAGAGAGTGTCAAGGTGTTTTCTCCTACATTGGAAGCTGTT
>CAKZKZ010000968.1 GCA_937124495.1 uncultured Dokdonia sp.
GATTGTACACGTTCTGGATGTGCTGCAAATACGCGCTAGCCTACAGGAGCACCATAATCCATGAGATATAAACTATATGACTTTATTTCGAGTTCTTCCAGAAACCCTTCTACAATATTAGCCATCGCATCAAAGCTATAATCAAAATCTGCCATCGCAGGTTGCTCACTACGTCCAAATCCTGGATAATCTGGTGCAATGAGATGATAGTCTGAAGAGAGGTCTTTTATAAGATTTCGAAACATATAAGAAGAGGTAGGGTATCCGTGTAATAATAGTAGTGTAGGGGCATCTTTAGGTCCTGCTTCTCTATAAAAAATGTCTAAACCATTTACTTCAACAGTATGATATGTTGTTGGATATTGAGTTGTTGTCTTCTCTACTGTTCCTTTAGTAACATCTTCCTTTGTGTATGAAGATAATGTGAATCCTGCTAAAATAGCAACGAGTGTAATAAGCGAAAATTTGATTTTAGTTTTCATAAGTGTTTGTTTTGAATAATTATTTACCGATCGTTCGGTAAATAAGTCGAAACACTTTTCACTCCTTACATTATTTAATTATTTTTTTAAAATTATTGAATGTTACTGAGTACGCTTTCGCGAAAGCATACTCTTAAAGAATAGAAGATAAAGTCATATTTCTTAAACAATATCACTGTCTGAACCTCCTTGTAACACAGCTTCTATAAGCTCCCACGACTTGTCTGTCCATGACCAAACGATAGACCCGTGCCAACCGTGATCTTTTAGTTTTTTGGCAAGATCTTCTGTTGGGACTTCAAAAATAGGATCTGGATAATACTCGGCAATGATGGCTCTTTTGTCTAGTTTTTTGGTGTCATATCTGTTATGAAAAGGTGAACCTTCCTTTTTTGCCCACGTATAATAATGGATATTATAAAAATCTAAATACCCACTAATCTCTCCGCCTATATCTTCTAATACTTGATCTGAATATCGGTTTTGATATCCGTGTTTAGAATCGTTGACACAAGACAAGAAACCTAAAGCACCACTCGTAATCTTAACGTCGGGTTGCGCTTTGCGTATGTATGCAGCTGTTCTATTGATAAATCGTTGAATGTCCTCCATGGTCACACGCTCTGCAAAACCTTCCCAATGACTTGCGTACTCGTTGGTCATCCCTTCGGGTTCATTAAAAATCTCCCAAGCAAAAAGTCCGGGATGCGCACCAATATAATTCACGAGAGGGAGTAAGGCATTTTCTATATAAGAGTTGTAATGAATAACTTCTGTTAATAGATTTTTATTCGCGGTGGCATCGACGCCTTCTTTGGTTTTAAGCATATCAAAAGACCATAGACAAATCTGAACTTTCAAATCTTTAGAAGCTGCCATATCTAAGATTTGCATTACATCTTGATGGAAGAAATCAGGATTTGGTAATACCTTTTTATCTTCATCAAAACACGGATTTGTAGACCCATCTGTATGATACCACCATCGGATGACATTCCCACCATTGGCAGCAGTCAGATCCATAATCTCTTCCAGTTTATCCCAATCTGGATGATATTCTTTTTGAGTGATAGGATGCAAACCCACATCTTTTCCAAAATCTATCCACGCAATATTAATCCCATGAACAAAATCAATATGATGAGGTGGTTGTAAGTGTTTTGGGTATTTCATGGTTCACTATTTTGAGATGTTCTGGGGTACGCTTTTGTACTTCGGCAGGCTCAGTATAAACTTCTTCGTCACTTTGTTCCTTGAAAGCGTATACATGATAATAAGATTTAGAAAAAACGTTTAGATTCCTTTTAGTCGTTAAGGTATTTTGCGAGTAGACTATGGAAATGATGTACCCCTTTTTCACGAGTGGGTGAGAACCGTCCAGCTTTATAAAACTTAGATTTTAATCCCTTTTGTACGCCTTCTACAACAAACTCATCTTCACGTTCAACCTTATCTAATAAAGCACCTGCACCCGCATTTAATTTGGTTTCATCATACACATACGTGATAAAAGATACTTTTGTTTTGTTAATGCTAAATGGCTTTATAATATTTATAGATAATCCCCAAGGATAAAAATTAAACATCATATTTGGGAATATCCAGTAGTAATATGCAGCGACATATTTTCCTTGATCTGGATGTCCTTCAGGAAGCGTAAACACTTCCTCACCACTATCTGTATATCCGATTTGTAGATTTACGTGGTCATAGATTTCTGTTTTATACTGCCCATAGTCTAAGGCATTATTTAAATCTTCATGTACAAACGGAATATGAAATCCTTCTAAATAATTATCGCAATACAAGGCCCAATGGCAATTCACGATGTAATCTTTGTTAAGCGAAGCATCTAGTTTAAACTCGTTAAGCGGTAAAAAACCAACCCGTTCTTTCATCACTTGAATCACTTCAGAAAAGTCAAAAGCAGGATCGAGTCCCACAAATAAATGGGAACCCCATTCTCGTAATGTAAACCTATGTAAACTATCACAAGGTCTAGGAAAATCCTGCGCCTCTTCAAACTCAGGCATAGATTTAAAACGCCCATCTAATTCAAACCGCCTTCCGTGATACATACACATGAGGTTTTTTGCTTTTCCAGGATGATGTACGACAATATTGCCGCGATGCGTACAGACATTACTCAAGCATGTAATGGCATTGTCTTTATCCCTAACCACCATCATAGGCTCCGTGAGATAGTTGTCTAACAAGACAAAAGGATACACGCTTTCTGTCAATGGAATACAGGTCGTAGCATCCCCAATCCATTGCCATGTTTTTTCAAAAATTCGCTCTTTTATGGCATCAAAAACTTCTTGACTACGATAAAAAGAGGCCGGTAAAGTTTCGGCTTGCGCAATGTCTGGGTGAATGTAAAACTGTTCCATATCTCTAAATTTAAGAACTTTTTTTGGTTAGATATGCATAAAAAGGAATTCCTATGCCTAATAAAACAAGTCCCCAGAGTATTGTTTCGGCGCCACAGCCTATAATAACCCAGATACAAAACAGGATACTGAGTCCTGATAAGATCATTTTACCTAAAGGAATAAACCCTTCCTTTTTTTGAAGTAAAATCAATAAACTGATGGTCGATAATATATAAGGAGTTAGTACTGAAAGGGTAGACAGTTTCATCATAAACGTAAAAGCATCAACGAGGCTTTTTGTATAATTTAATCCCATTAAAATAGACGCTAAAATACTTGATAGTACAATTCCTATAATAGGCGATCTGTTTTTGTTTATTTTTCCAAATATTTTTGGAAAGAGTTTGTCTTGAGCTGCTGCCATTGGGATTTGCCCTTGTATTAGAATCCATCCATTTAAGGCTCCTAAAGTAGCAATAACAGCACCAGCGGCTACAATATATTTGGCAGATTCTCCCCAAAATAAGGCGGCTGCATCTGCAAAAGGAGCATTTGAAGTCACCAACACTTCTGGAGGGATAATTCCCATAATCGCTACAGAACTTAGGATATATACAATGATGGTAATCAACGTGCCAAAAACAGTGGCTTTTTTTATGGTACTTGCAGCATTTTTAATGGAGGAGCTAGGAACGGTCGCTGTTTCCATTCCTAAAAAGGCAAAGAGCGTCAGCGTTGTAGTGGCCGTGATAGCAGAAAAACTAGTCTCTCCACTCAGGTTAAAGGGTGTAAAATGATCCAGTTTTATATAGGCAATTCCAATAAAAGCGATCAGGAGGATAGGCACAATTTTAAGAATGGTAGTGATGAGTTGTATAAAGGCAACT
>CAKZKZ010000969.1 GCA_937124495.1 uncultured Dokdonia sp.
TGCATGAAGCTGATGGTTATGGTATTTACTTTGATTCGGGCGAACCAATATTCTTTAAAATAGCCAACACATCAAAATTTCAAGAAAAGTTAGAAATATTAAAAGCTTTTCTAACACGACGTTCTGTATTAAGAAATTTTCACTTCTCACCACTCGAATGGCCGCATGATCACTAGTATAACTTGTACCTACATTAATAATAAATAACCCATCTATAGTCACATGATCAGCAACAACACGTATGATTTCTCCTTGATCTTCTCCATCAATTATAGGGAAGTTCTCCCCTTTAATAGTGAGTGGTTTATCTACAACAATATTGTACTCTTTATAGGTTCCTTTTTTCACCAAAATAGTATCACCTTCAGCAGCAATGGCAATCGCTTCTTTAAGTGATGAAATTGCACAGGTTTCGCAAACAGTTACTATTTCTGTTTCCGCTCCTGCTTGCCGGCTAGGCAGATTTGCAAAAGCGTATGGTGTTACAAAAAATGCAACTGCTAAGATCCAGATATGTAAGGCATTTATATTCAAAACTTTGTTACTAGATCTATTGATTTAGATGTATTTTAAGTGCTTCCCACGTATAGAGTTTTCCTCCTTTTTCCGATAATACTTTTTCTGCACTTTCTTTGGTCTTAAAAGCTGTAAGATTAGCACCCATTGGGCTAGGTAGTTGTTCACTTATTAGAAAAGTAGCTTCTTGTGTAGGTATAAACGCTGTAGGTTCCTCATAATAATTAGTCAGAAGACTGCCTATAGGAAGTTCTGTATGTTCTCCCATATAATTGAGCATACACTCGGTCGCGTCAAATTTGAATACTTTTCCTTTATCAGTAATCAGTTCTGCACCGTGTATTTTATCTACGACGGTCATTTTACAAAAGTGACAACCATCATTTCCATAATCTATCGCTTGTGGTCCCTTACTACAAGCACTCAACATAAAAAGCATGAATATCATCAAGGTTAATGTATAGCGTGTTTTCATCTGTTTGTAGTTTTTATTTGTTTCCCAAAAAAGAAAGCAATGAGTGTACATAACATGCCTACTCCCATAAGATATCCTCCCATTCGAGGATATGAATATGCATCAAAATTGAGCATTTTCTGATGCCCAAATAATGGCGGTTTATAACTCATAGGCGTACCGTCTGGGTTTTGTAATTTCATGATGGCTTTAGGATCAAGATTGGTCCCATAATCAATCATCCATGCGTTAAAATCGTACATTCCAAGTACTCCTAATACAACCATCAGGATAAACCAACCTAGAAACCAGTGATGACTAACTTTTCCAAAGTAACCTAATATGCCTATAACAATTCCTAAAACGGCCATCCCTCCTATCACTATTGGAAATACGTTAAACTCCCACATATCTTTCGGTTTTGGGATGGTTTTCATTCCAATATAATGGTTAAGTCCGTCTATGTTTTGGATATCAAACTCATTCATTCCTTGTATACCATCTATATAAATATTCATGCCTAGCGGTTCAGGATATTGTGGTGCCCCTAACATGATATTCCACAGCGGAAATTTGAATAGTCCTGTTAATAATAGGGCGCCAAAAATCATAAGAAGACTTGCCTTTTTCATTCTACTAAATTTTATTGTGATTACAATTCTGAACTTTATTGTTACGCTTCGGCACCTGCAGTATGGCACTCTTTATTTGCTTTTAAGTGACTCATTATTTTGTCGTTTTATACGCTTTCGCGAAAGCGTACTAAGAAAAAAAAGCTGTTATATAAGCAGGCAGTACTATGGGAACTGCCTGCTTAAAAACACCAACCATTTGTTAATCTCCATCCAAAGACCAACTCAATTCTATAGTCGAATTTGCCGGTGAAACTCTAACATATCCTTGCATTTCTTGGTGCAATGCACTACAAAAATCGGTACAGTAAAATGGCCATACACCTACTTCTTTTGGTTCCCATAGCGAACTTTTAGTCTGCCCTGGCATGATCAGAAGTTCTGATGTATTCTGACCTATCATTGCAAATCCGTGCGGCACATCAAAATCTTGCTCGTGATTTGTGATATGGAAATAGACTTTGTCTCCTACTTTGACTCCTTCAATATTATCTGGTGTAAAGTGACTTCGTATCGTAGACATATAGATGTGTACTTCATTTCCTTTTCTTTCTACTCTTGCTTGATCTGGACTCGTCACCGCATACGGGTGTTTATTAGCATCGAGTCGGTACAATTTCTTAGCCTTAGGCGCTAGTATACTTGCAGGAATACCTGCAGCATAATGCGGCTCTCCGTGCGTAGGAAAATCATATAAAAGTTCCATTTTCTCACCAGATATATCATAAATCTGTGCTGAGTGTTCCATTTCTGGCCCTACAGGTAAATACCTGTCTTTGGTAATTTTATTTAACGCAACAGCATATTTCCCAAAAGGTTTTCTAGAATTACCACCAGGAACCATAATATGTCCTACAGAATAATAGGTAGGTTTTCTATCTATTACTTCCCAAGTACCTAGTTTCCATTTCACCACTTCTGAGGAGATAAAGAACGTAGTATACGCATTTCCTTTACCATCAAACTCAGTATGTAAAGGTCCTAAACCTCCACTTTTAACCGTACCTGCAAGTACATCTTCAAACTTCAGAATCGGGATTCCATATGCTTCGCCATCAAACTTCTTACCATCGATAGCCATCATCATATTATCAAATGAGTGTATTGTGAGGTCTGCAGACAGTTTACCATTTCCTATAATGTATTCTCCAGAAGGATCAACATCACAGCCGTGAGGTGATTTAGGTGTAGGTAAAAAGAATACAGCGCCAGGTACATCAAGCGGATTTACAGTCAACACTTCTTTCTTCATGGTTGTTGTAGCCGTGTGTGTGGCTTCATCATATACATTATGTGCATAATTTGCCGGCATCTTTGTACCGCCACCATTGTTTACATAAGCTTCAATCTTTTTCCAGTTAATTGCAGCTATAAAATCTTTGTCGTTTTGAGATGAATTTACCTCCTGTAAACTATTTGCTTCCTCAGTATTATAGGTCGTAAAAAAGAACCATCCGTGTGATTTCCCTCTTCCTGGATGAGATAAGTCATAATTAAAACCAGGCATTATAATCTGGAATTTGATATCCATGTGTCCATGTTCTGGATCTACACTTATAAATGATAAGGAACCTTTAAAATTACCTTTGTATTCATCTATAGGTATATCTCTTTGTGGTATAGGCACAGAAAAACGAGTACCCGCAACAACATATTCTGTATTTTCAGTAACAAATGAGGAACTGTGATTTCCTGCACTGTTAGGAACTTCTATGATTTCTTCGGTCTCAAAAGTACTTAGACTTATTCTCGCGATTCTAGGGGTATTATTACCATTTATGAAAATCCAACGACCATCAAGTTCTCCATTTGTTTGAGAGATATCTGGATGGTGAGAATCATCCCAAGGAACAAAGCCGTGGGAAGTCTCTAACATAGGCTTCGTTTCTTCAGAATAACCATACCCAGAGGTTGGAAATTGTGAAAAGACAGGGATTTCTTTAAACATTCTACCAGACGGTAAGCCATACACTGTCAGGTTACCGCTGTAACCACCAGACATAAATGCATAGTATTCGTCGTGTTCACCAGGAGCTACATATACTTTTTCTGCGGCGCTAGAATTTAATGCCCCACTCGATCCAGATTGTCCATTATTATTACCACAGCTTGTGAGGAACATGGCTGTACCTATGAGTGATA
>CAKZKZ010000970.1 GCA_937124495.1 uncultured Dokdonia sp.
AAGACAGGGACTATGGTAGAAGAAGGCGGCTTTGGTGGTGGAAGTACAGAACTAGAATTTGTAGGAAGAAATCCTGGTACTGCTTTACAGTTAAAGTATTATTTACAAAAACGTCATACGTTTGGAAAAATGTCTTTAGAGATTCAAGATATGGAAGGTAATAAAATTAGAACCTTAACACCTGGAAAATCTAAAGGAATTAATATTGTACGTTGGGATTATAATACAATAGCACCTAAAAATGCTGCTGGAAAAACATTGAGTTTTGGAGCATTCCAACCTATGAGAGCAAAAGCTGGTATGTACAAAGCGGTACTCAAAAAAGGAAAGAATACGTATGAAACTACCTTTGAAATTCAAAATGATCCTAAATCTTTTATTACTGCAAAAGAGAGAAAAGCTCAACATGCTACATCTAAAACACTTTTTGATATACAAGAAGATTTAGCCTATATGGTCTATAAAATGGATGAGATGATTACAAGTGGTGAAAAAGCAATCGAGGCTAATGCAAAAGCTAAAAAAGTAGCACAACCGCTTATTGATGAACTTAACGGTCTGAAGAATACATTAGTGATTACATCTGGTGATAATTATGTAGATTCTGCTCCACCTCAATTAAGAGAAAAACTAGGAACATTATATAGTGATGTTGCTGCCAATTATGAAGCACCTAGTCAAGCACAATTAGAAAATCTTACATTACTTTCTGATCGATTTGCTAAAGCAAAAACTGATTTTGAAAAAATAACAAATAAGCGTTTATCTAAATTCACAAAATATGTGGAGAAAGCAAGTCTACCTGCTATGCAATTAAAAAGCAAAGAAGACTTCTTAAAAGAGTAAATTACATTTTATTAAATGTTTAAAAAACACCTTCAATTGAAGGTGTTTTTTTTGTTATTTAACAGTTTCATTATCTAATATAGAAATTATTGTAAAACCATTGATTATCATTCATTTTGGAGAAGTAAAACAACTTAAAATATTGATGAAAATTCTTGTTAAAATGTAAGCGGTATAAAAAAAATCATCCTATTTTCGCAAACTAATTTTTTTTATAAAAACACTAAATGAAGAAACAATTACTTTTAACAATATTGCTAAGTGCTATATCTTATTCCACTTCTTTTGCACAAGAAGAAAACACAACAGAAGGATCTCTTTATAATAAATGGTCTATAGATGTGAGTGCAGGAATTAATAAACCAGTACGCCCAGTTTCAACAGGTTCCTTTTCAGAGACACCATCATTTTTTAGTGCTAACATAGGAGCTCGTTATATGTTCAATACAAAAGCTGGTTTAAGAGCTAGTTTAGGATATAATAGCTTTAATGAAGGTGATGCAGCTGTTGCATTTGAAAGTACGTTATACACATTCTCTTTAGAAGGAATAGTTAATATAGGAAATGTACTTAATTTCAATGAATGGACTCAAAACTTTAGCATTCTTGGTCATGCAGGATTAGGATATGGAAGATTAACTTCTACAACTCCAATAGACAGAAGTTTTGGAGATGCTGATCAAATGTTAAGTGCTATCATAGGTATTTCTCCACAAGTTAGATTATCTGACAGAGTATCTTTATTTGGAGATTTAACAGCTGTAGGTAATGTAAGGCAAGATTTAACTTTTGATGGAGCAGTTAACAATAGAACCATTAGAGGGTTTGACGGTTTTTATATTACTGCATCTGCAGGGATCAGTATTAGTTTAGGTAAAAATCAAGTTCATGCTGATTGGTATATAGAAGAATCAATAGATGAAGAGCAAATAGCTTCTTTAGAAGAACGCATAGAAAAAGTAGAGACAGATCTTATCGATACAGATCAGGATGGTGTTGCAGATTATTTAGATCGTGAGAAAAACACAGTTTCTGGAGTTGCTGTAGATACCAAGGGGTATGCAGTTGATGTAAATAAAAATGGAATTCCTGATGAGTTAGAATCTGCATTAGAAGCGCAATATGCAAAAAAGAGCGATTTAAATGGTTTATCTAGAGGTGGAAGTTCTGATGTTATAGCAAAACTACTTAATGATGGATATGTAAATGTATATTTTCAATTTAATAGTACAAAACCAGAATTATATAGCCTAGATGCTATCAACTACTTAATTAAGTACCTTTCTGAAAACTCAAGTAAGAAAGCTGAACTTATTGGATACGCAGATGAAGTTGGAAATCCAACATACAATCAACAACTTTCAGAAAAAAGAGCAAAAAGAGTATTTGATATTCTTGTAGCTTCTGGTATAGATGCAAACAGATTAACGATTACTGGAGCTGGAGAAGATACTGGAATCACATCTAAAGATGCAAGAAACTTAGTACGTAGAGTTACTTTTAAACTTAAATAAGAATACATTACACTATGTATTACCTTTTTCAAAGCCTCTGTTTTTACAGGGGCCTTGTTAGTTAATAACTGGTTGATAAAGTCTGAGTATGCTTTCGCGAAAGCGTACTACCTATTCGTATTTTTAATAAAACTCAAAATTATGAATGACAGGCCTAATGATATTAAACGCATACGCCCAGAAATTCCTTCGGCAAGGGTACATGATCAAATGAGTAGTGAAGAACGATTTCAAAACGAAACCATTCGTCCTATTGCCAAACTACAAAACCCATTACTTATTGCTATTTTTTCTAATTATATAGCAAAACATAAAAATGTATTTTATGATCTATCTATAGACAAAAGAGCTGTTTACATAGAGAATGCAATACAAAAAGATATGAAATTTCGTAATGGCCTTAAAGGAATTATTATTGGTCAATTTACTGTAGAAGAATACCTTAGGTATACTGAAAATTCATCTGCATTAAATAAACGAATGATGAATATCACAAAAGAACGACTTCTTAGTAATATTCAGTTATTTGAGCGACCAATGACCTTGATAAAAGCAAGTTAATGATTCCTCAAAATCAAAGCAATACCCCTATAGATCCATCATCTCCCATTGAGTTGATTGTATTTATAGCTTTACCTATACTATTAATTGTAGTGTATTTTGTTGCAAGAAGACAGCGTAAACGTAAAAAACAAGAATAGGTAATTAATACATTATTCATCAAATTAACAATAGCCGTAAGTCCTTATCCTCATCTCCCCCCTCTCCCCTAAAACCACAACCCTACCCTCCCCCACC
>CAKZKZ010000971.1 GCA_937124495.1 uncultured Dokdonia sp.
GTATATCTTTCTAAAGGTTTATAGTGGTTTTATGGTAGTTAAAAATAACTTTGTAAGATTTTACTCTTGTCAATCTTTCTGAAGTTAGGTAACATGATATTTCGCGTTGGTAAAACCTGTTTTTTAAAGTTTTTTTGTTAATTAACTATTTTTCAAAAGAGTAGCTTTTCTGTTTTAGGCTGTAAGAAAAATATTTTTATTAAATATGGTTAACCCGTAATTCGTGAGGCTAATTATGTAATTTTTCAATAGAAAGTATATGATCGCATCTACATAAAAAAGCCTCGCATAGTAATATTTCTATGTGAGGCTTTTTTATTCGTTTGTTTATGTACTATACTTCAGTATCCAAAAGATCGGTGACAACATGATAACGAGGATCGTCTACAGCACTTTCTATTACCTCTTCAAATCTTGGATTTGCTTTTAAAAGGAGTGCTTTACATTCAGGACTTAAATGCGTTAACTTGACTTCTTTTCCTAAATCAAGATATTTATTTGCAATCCCTTGTAATGCTTCTATACCCGAATGGTCATTAACACGAGATTCTATAAAATCAATCTCTACCATATCAGGATCATTTTTTGGATCAAACTTCGCATTAAAATTCTGAATAGAACCAAAGAAGAGTGGTCCCCATATTTCATACACTTTAGTACCATCTTCCTTTATACTTTTACGAGCACGTATCATCGTTGCGTTTCTCCAGGCAAAGACCAATGCACTCATGATGACACCAGCTATCACAGCAATGGCAAGATCTTGCCAGACCGTAATTGCAGATACAGCAATTAATACAATAGCATCTGGTAATGGAATTTTATGAAGGATTCTAAAACTAGACCAAGCAAACGTCCCGATCACAACCATAAACATCACACCTACAAGCGCTGCAATGGGTATTTGCTCAATAAGAGGTGCTCCAAAAAGAACGAAACATAATAAAGCGATAGCTGCTACCGCTCCAGAAAGGCGTCCGCGCCCTCCAGAATTCACATTGATAATAGACTGTCCTATCATCGCACAACCTCCCATACCTCCAAAGAGACCATTTAAAATGTTAGCACTTCCTTGCGCCACACACTCACGATTTCCACTTCCACGAGTTTCCGTCATGTCATCAATAAGGTTTAAGGTCATTAAAGATTCTATAAGACCCACAGCAGCCAATAAGAAAGCTGTAGAGACTATCAACCCCCAATGTCCATCTAATGTATCTAGTAATTCAAAAATTTGAAACTGGAATGTTGGTAAACCACCTTCTAATCCAGTACCACCACCATCACGTATAAAAGAACCCACCGTACTCATATCTAAGTTTCCAAAAATAACAATGGCAGCCACTACAACAATCGCAGCCAGCGCTGCAGGCACCTTTTTTGTTATTTTAGGTAAGAAATACATAATAGCCATAGTAAGACCTACAAATGCCATCATCATCCAGAAAGCGCTATTAGAAAAAAGTGTAGCAAACCAATCTCCTGTATTCTTTAAAATAGAAATATCTTTTGTTCCAGTTTCAGGGAATAACCCTAGTTGTGATAAGAAAATGACAATAGCAAGACCATTTACAAACCCCATCATTACTGGATGCGGTATCAAACGTACAAACTTTCCTAATTTAAATATTCCTGCTGTAATCTGAATGGCTCCCACAAAGAGTAGTGTGATAAATAACCATTGTAATCCTAAGTTTTCAATAGGTGTAGCTAGTGCATCACCCACTTCATTTCCTTTTTGAATCATATGCACCATGACAACCGCCATGGCACCTGTAGCACCAGAAATCATTCCTGGACGACCACCAAAAAGTGCTGTGACAATTCCCATCATAAAGGCTCCATACAATCCAACCAGCGGATCTATACCTGCTACAAAAGCAAAAGCAACTGCTTCTGGTACTAATGCCAGTGCTACCGTAAGTCCTGAAAGAATATCGTCCTTAGGATTGAACGTGAAATTTTTAAATATGCGTTGTATCATCTGTAAATTTAAGCCTGCAAAGATATACTATTCTATGAGGAAGCCCTAAAAGAAGCCTTTGTTTTTACGATAGCGATTTCGGGGCATTTTTTGATAGTATATATGTACGCTTTCGCGAAAAAAATAGTCGATAGTCGATAGTTGAGGAGTTGAGGAGTTGAGGTGTTTAAAAAAGATATATAAGAGACGAATAATAGATCAACATGATAAGCAGAGTTGGTGTTATATTTTATGTGTTTATTCTAATTCAGAATACTTTATACATGATATTATAAAATAGAGTAGTACTCTATTTTACAAGTTACACAGCAATCAAAGTAATTTTAATATCAGTCCTGAGTCCTGAGTCCTGAGTCCTGAGTCCTGAGTCCTGAGTCTTGAATCTTGAATCGTGAGTCTTTTCAGTCTTACATCACTTTCGCGAAAGCGAAACCCTACATAATCAAATCTCGTTCGTTATCCTCTTCATCTTCTTCTTTGGTGTCTATTTGTTCTATAACGTTTTGAGGGAGGTTATCTTTAGAGGTAAACTTCATGGGAACGGGTAGGGCAGCAGCCATAGCTATGACAAGGATAAGCATCATAAGACGCATCGCTCGTTTAAATTTATTCATAATTAATGATACAGTGAGACCTTCTCATAGAGAGTGGTCAGATTAAAAAAATGTGTGTGAATTGAAAAGGGTAACCCTTACGACAGGATTACTGGAAAGAGAGAAGTATCTGTATCATCAGATAGGGTAGCGTGTTGCTGTACATGATTTATAACAACTGTATGTTGTTTGGTATGCGTACTCGTTTCTTGAATAGAAAGAATACGAGCAATCGTATTGTTCTGAGACTGTAGCAAACGTTCAAAAGAGAAAGCCACAAACAGAGGAATATACGCAGACATCTTTGCTTGGCGTACTAATGGTATATACGATACACCAGAAGTTTTGGCATGTGTTTGTGTATCTACAAGCTCAATTTCTGTAGTTGTAGTATGCGCTTGTGCTTCATACGAAAACGTAAAACACAAACTCACCAATAGCAACATGGCAAGAATGTTATGTTTTATGTAATGAAGTTTATACATTGTTGTAAAGATACATTGCTTTTTGATAGAAAAGAAATAGGAGGGAATTCTCAATAGACTTCGACAAGATTCTGATTCCCTTTTATCCTGAGTCCGCTTTCGCGAAAGCAAAAAAACAACTCACCCCTTCATTTCTACAGTTCAGTCATCTGAGTTTTAAAAACGGGGCATTTTAAACGACTTTTGAATCATCAATCAAATACAAACGTTATGACCACTATCGCAAAATTTGTTTTCTTTTTTATTTTTGGAATCACGACGCTATATGCACAACAAGACACCACGGTAATCACACAAGATATTCAGGTAACGATTACCGATATCACAAATGATGAGGGAATGCTCTATATAGGGTTATATGCGAGTGAAGATACTTTCTTAGATAAACGCTATAAGAGCGAAATGAGCCGTATAGAAAATGGAAAAGTAATCATTAGTTTTTCCGAT
>CAKZKZ010000972.1 GCA_937124495.1 uncultured Dokdonia sp.
GTTTCTTCAGAAATCGCTGGAATCAGCTGTGTAGATAAGTTCGCGGGACGTCCGCTAGGTCCATACACCGAAAATAATCGGATAGAACAAGCTGGTATTTTTCCTGAACGTTGTGAAGCCAATACTAACTGCTCAGCAGCGAGTTTTGTCACTCCATAATCAGATACAGGCATAGGTGCCTCTTCTTCTGTTGATGTCGCGTGTAATCCATAAATAGACGAGGTCGCAATATTGACAAACAATTGCGTATTGACATTATGATGTATGGCCCACTGCAATAGATTTTGAGTAGCTTGAATATTATTGCGCTCATAATCTACAAAAGGCGTTGAAGCCGATATGCCCGGTTGTGCTGCAAAATGATAGATGATATCAATATCGTTCGGTAGTATTGCTGTTAAGTCATCAAGTACATCAGCGACAACTAATGTCACACCTACTTTCTTAATGTCTTCAGCATTTATTGTTTTTAATTTCGGGTCATAGTAATTAGAAAAATTATCTATTCCTATTACTTGATGTCCTTTAGAAACCAAACATTCACAAAGATGAGAGCCTATAAAACCTGCGGCTCCTGTAACGAGTATTTTCATAGATCTATATCGTCGCCTTTTATAATACCGTAGTATGTATAAGCGTATCCTTTTTTACGTGTATTCCTTCTAATCGCTAGATTTCGATCTAGTGATTCTTTTGTTTTATACCCTCTTGGGTGATCTAAATGTAAACACAAAGCCCTATGACGGATTTGTTTTCCTTTTACACCCGCATTTTCTAATCGCTCTCCTAACTCTCTATCAGGACCTCCATACTGCATACGCTCATCATACCCATTAATGCGTATCAAATCTTCTAACCATGCAGATGAGTTACAATTATTAAAGGAAGCGTTAGAAGGAGTAACAACATCCAATAATTTTGCAACCGTTTCTCCACTCGCTAATTTTCTATATTGAGAAGAGCCCAATGATCCTTTTTCCTTTAGCCATTCTACATCAAAACAATTACCTGCTAGAATATCTTCTTTAGTAATACCTTCGCTCAAATCCATATCTAACTTACAATATCCTCCAGATAAAAACTTGCCTTTTTCTGCATAATTTGCGTGACGTTCTAGAAAATCTTCCTTAGGAATACAATCTCCATCAGTAAAAACAACATATTCATTCGCTGCTTTCGTCAAAGAGATATTAAGTATGGTTTGTCTTCGGTATCCTTTATCTTCATGCCAAATATGATGTAAAGGAACTGGATAATCATCTTGAAAAGATTTAATAAGGTCTTCTGTTTCCTTGCCTGAGCCATCATCAGCAACAATTACTTCAAAATCTTTATAGGTTTGCTTACTATACCCATGTAGTACTTTTTCAAGCCATTTTACATTATTATAGGTAGCTATAATCAGCGTTATTTTAGGAAGTTTGTGCATTTGGTTGGTTTACTACAAAAATAAACTTTTATATTATAAAAAAGTTAGTAGTTTTGCTATCCTACTAAATTTATGGAAAAATTAACCGCTATCGTCCCTACAGGCAATGAAGAACACAACATTCGTGAAGTACTCGAATCTGTGTCCTTTGCTGATGAGGTAATGGTGGTAGACTCCATGAGTACTGACAATACGGTTTCTATTGCTAAAGAATTTACGGATACTATTATACGTCGTAAGTACCACTATTCTGCTTCTCAAAAAAACTGGGCAATACCACAAGCAACCCATGAATGGATACTCCTTGTAGATGCTGACGAAAGGGTGACACCAGAATTACGAGATGAAATTATAGAAATTCTTAAAAACCCACCTACCGACGGTACAGTAGCTTATTGGATATATCGTACCAATCATTTTATGGGAAAACGGGTACATTATAGTGGGTGGCAAAATGATAAAGTCATTCGCTTATTTCGTAAAAGTAAATGTGCCTATGAAGATAAAATGGTACATGCAGAGATTATTGCCGATGGAAAAGTAGGCTTCTTAAAAAATCGTTTTCATCACAATACATACATCACATTAGATAGTCATATTAAAAAATTGAATCGATATGCTGCTTGGCAAGCTAAAGATTATGACAAAAAAACGGGACGTCTACATGTATATCATTTTGTGATTAAACCCTTTTGGGGTTTTTTCAAGCACTATATTGTGCAAATGGGCTTCAGAGATGGCATTGTAGGGCTTGTTATAAGTTATTTACACTCTTATGCCGTTTGGATGCGTTATGCTAAACTATGGCTTTATAGACGTGGTTTAAAGTAATCATTCTTTATACGCTTTCAAGGAGTGTAACGACGTAGAAGTTTATACTGAGCTATGTCGAAGTACGAAAGCGTACTATTTCATATTTCTTCTAGAAAAACAAATCAAAAAAAACAGTGACTAATTTCTTAATCACTGCCCTTCATTAAAATATGTATCGTATTACCTATCTGATGTATGAGCACATAGCGTTTCCCAACCTAAACTATGCCATGCTGTTGACCAACTTGAAGCTACTGATTCACTACCTGTTGAAAATGTTACTGTTTGTCCATCTTTTACTCGTACACAACTCCAAGTTCCACCTCCAGAAGAAAACCCTCCATCAATATTTTTAAGTTGTTTTTTATTTAATTTTTGAACCCCCTCTAATTGTACTATTCTTTTTAACATTATTGTTTATTTTAAGATTAATAACCCTGAAAGTACAATCACTTTTACGCGTTTACAATAATCAATTCATAAGTGTAACTAGCTATTGCATATCTGTCAATATGCATTACATAATCAAAGAAAACATATCAAAAAAAGGCAACAATTAATTTCTTTATTACTGTTTTGATTACATCTTATATATCAAGAAAAAACCATCTGAAAATAAATTTCCAGATGGTTTTTTAAAAATAGAAGAAACACATCTTCTAGTAATTCTATAATTTATGAACTCATTAATTATTTCCTAAGATAAGCGGTAAGCCACTATCTCCAGAACCTACTACCACTACTTTAGCATTAGGAGATTCAGAAAGTTTTAAAGTCGCTTCTATTCCTTTATCTTGAAGAATCTTATCTGTTAGAGAGGCACTCAATATTCTATTGGCATCTGCTTTTCCTTGTGCTTCTATACGCACTTTTTCTGCTTCTTTTTGAGCAGTTACTAATCTAAACTCATATTCTAAAGACTCTTGTTCTTGCTTTAATTTACGCTCAATTGCTTGCTTAATGGTAGGAGGAAGTGTTACATCACGTATTAATATATTATTCAATTGTATATATTGATCCTTTACAATTTTTTCAGTTTCCTGAAAAATCTCTTCCTGAATTGCATCTCTCTTACTACTATATAATTGCTCTGGCGTATAACGTCCTACGACACTACGCGCAGCACTTCGAATAGCTGGTTGGATAATTCTTTCTAAATAATCTTTTCCTTTTTGGTTATGAAGTTTTCCTATATCTGCAGTCACAGGGTTATACCATGCTGTTGCATCAATTTGAATTTCAAGACCGTTTGAAGAAAGTACTCTCAT
>CAKZKZ010000973.1 GCA_937124495.1 uncultured Dokdonia sp.
TTTGAGCAATCAGAATAGGACTATTAAAGTCATCATTCATGGCATCATAACAAGACTGTCTCCATGCAGCAATATCCATGCTGCTAGAGGCTTCTGTCGGTAATGATTTCATGATTTTCATCGCTTCCATAAGGCGATTAAACCCTTTTTCACTGGCGATCAATGCATCATTACTAAAATCAAGAATGCTTCTATAGTTGGCTTGTAATACAAAGAAACGTGCTGCACTTGGTGCAAATCCTTTGCTTAAATGCGGACTATCACCTGTAAATATTTCGCCAGGATTGATACTATTACCTGTACTTTTAGACATTTTCTGTCCATTGAGTGTTAGCATATTGGTATGTAACCAATAGCGAACAGGTACGGTGCCTATAGCGGCTTCGTTTTGAGCAATCTCACACTCGTGGTGTGGGAATTTTAAATCCATACCTCCACCATGTATATCAAATTGATCTCCCAGATATTTAGTACTCATGGCTGTACATTCTAAATGCCATCCAGGAAAACCATCTCCCCAAGGACTAGGCCATCTCATAATATGTTCTGGTCCTGCTTTTTTCCAGAGGGCAAAATCTTGAGGGTTTTCTTTTTCGTCTTGAGCATTCAGCGCACGGGTATTAGCAATCATATCTTCGAGTTTACGACCGCTTAATTTGCCATACTCGTGATCTTTATTAAAGGTCACTACATCAAAATAAACAGAGCCGTTCTTCTCGTAGGCATATCCATTGTCTATAATCTTTTTAATAATTTCAATTTGCTCAATGATATGTCCCGTAGCTGTAGGTTCTATACTAGGTGGAAGAAAATTAAACGCGTTTAAGATATTATGGAAGTCAACAGTGTATTGTTGTACGACTTCCATCGGTTCTATTTTTTCAAGACGTGCTTTTTTTGCAATTTTATCTTCTCCTTGATCTCCATCATCAGTAAGATGTCCTGCATCGGTGATATTACGTACATAACGTACTTTATATCCTAGATGCTTTAAGTATCTAAAAATCATGTCAAAACTCATGAATGTACGTACATTTCCTAAGTGTACATTACTATATACGGTAGGGCCACAAACATACATTCCGACATGTCCTTCGAGAAGGGGTATAAATGCTTCTTTTTTCCCGGTGAGAGAATTGTACATTTTTAATGATTGCTCTTTATATAGTGCCATTCGTTGGGCTTTTAAATGATTGTAAATTTTATTGATAACGAAGATAGTACGCTTTGTGTCAAAATCAAAAGCGATAACAAGTAGTTATCGCCTTTTCAAAATATTTTTATGTGAATTATACGTTTTTGCACTTCGACTAGGCTCAATATACACTTTTTACTGAGTATACTTTCGTACTTCAACTAAGCTCAGTATAAATTTCTATTATACATTATACGCTTTCATGCTTTGACTAGGCTCAGCATAAACTTCTGCCTCACTAAGTTCCTTGAAAGCGTACTAAAAATCAGTATCTAATTTTATGTAATCTAGAAATTCTCTACGCGTTTCTGTTTCTTTAAACTTTCCTCCAAATTCGCTAGTTACCGTGCTGCTTTCTATATCACGTATACCACGGCTATTCACACACAAATGTTTTGCATCGATGACACAGGCTACATCTTGCGTGCCTAGAGCCTCTTGAAGTTCTTGTACAATTTGCATGGTAAGACGTTCTTGTACTTGCGGACGTTTTGCATAGTAATCTACAATACGATTCATTTTTGAAAGCCCGACAACCGTACCATTAGATATATAGGCTACGTGTGCTCTTCCTACAATAGGTAAGAGGTGGTGCTCACAAGTCGAGTACACAACTATATTTTTTTCTACAAGCATTTCTCCATACTTGTAATTATTATCAAATGTTGATGCTTTGGGTTTGCGATCTGGATGTAAACCTCCAAAAATTTCATTCACAAACATTTTTGCTACACGAGTTGGAGTCCCTTTAAGGCTATCATCAGTCATGTCAAGACCCAATGTTTCCATGATGTGTGCAACATCTTTTTTAATACTGGCTATTTTTTCGATATCGCTTAGTTCAAAGGCATCATCTCTTAGAGGTGTAATAGCACTTGAGCTTACGTGATCATCACCCATTGCATCTATCTGCTCTTGGTATTGATCTGTGTTGTTTTCTATTTCTGTTTTCATTAGCATATCATTTCTTTCCAAAGATCATATATGTATATAAACTCCGCTAGAAATATTTTAGTGTTATCCCACTATCTGTCGAAACAAATAAACTGGGCTTGCAAAGATAATTAAATAGTTATTATGACTACTTATTTTATTGTAGTAAGACGTTGAGATACTGTGTCTCTATAACTTCTGCTTATAGGAATAGATGCACGCCCTATAGTGATGTGTTCATTTGTAAAACTATCTATTTTTGATATATGTACGATAAATGAACGATGTGTACGCATAAATTGCTGTTCTGGGAGTTTATCTATGACAGTACTTGTAGTTTCTCTAGTGACTAATGTCTCTTGTGAGGTATGTAGTTTTATATAATCACCACAACTTTCAGTATACAATAATTCATCAAAGTTTACTTTAACCATCTTTCGATCACATCTAAAAAAAGTAAAGTCAAAAGCTTCCTGTTGTTGAACAGACGTAGATTGCTCTTCTATGAATTTATGAACCGCTTTCATCAGGCGCTCTAAAGAGATAGGTTTTAATAAATAATCTACCGCTTGTAAATCAAAACCATCTACTGCATATTCTCTATAGGCTGTAGTGAAGATCACCTTGCTTTTTCCTTGAATCGCATTGGCAAACATAAGCCCTGTTACTTCTGGCATATTAATATCTAAGAAGACAAGGTCTATAGATTGCTTACTCAATACAGAAAAGGCTTCAGAAGCATTTTTACAACTAGCCACAACAGTAATAGCATCTATCTTCTCTAGATGTGTCTCAAGAATATCGCGTGCTGTAGGTTCATCATCTACAAGTATGGCAGTATAGGTTTTGATCATAGTTGTATTTCTAGTTGTACGATATACTGATGTTCGTTTTCTGTATGTGTGAGTGTATATTGGTTTGGATATAGACTTTCTAATCGCTTCTTCGTATTCTCAAGTCCAATTCCATGACTCTTTGAAGGAGTATTATTTTTATTGATGGTATTTTGAATGGTAAAAAGCAATTGTATCTCCGTTGTTTTTAAATGGATATCAATATCTAAAAAGCCATCAATAGGTGTTCCATGTTTAAAAGCATTTTCTACAAAAGCAATAAACAACATAGGAGGGATTTGTATTTCTTTTTGAATATCTTTTGTAAAATGGATTCGTAATGTATCTCTAAAACGGACACGTTCTAAGCCAATATACG
This sequence comes from uncultured Dokdonia sp., assembly GCA_937124495.1. Classification (GTDB taxonomy): domain Bacteria; phylum Bacteroidota; class Bacteroidia; order Flavobacteriales; family Flavobacteriaceae; genus Dokdonia. The sequence goes on from CAKZKZ010000973.1 coordinate 3,341, forward strand.
CTTCTATATGCTTGATTTCTTCTGTCAATAATACAGCGGGTTTTTCTATTTGATTCAGAATATAATCTAGTAAGTTAGAAAGTTTAAGAATAAGGTCAGGGGTCTCTTCCGAACCTTTAAGAGCAAAACCATAGACTGTATTTAAGGTGTTAAATAAGAAGTGTGGATGTATTTGCTGTTTCAAAAAATAGAGTTCCTTTTGTTTCAGCAATAGTTTCCCTTCTAGTAATTTATTTTCAAGCTCTTTATTTCTATTAGCAGTTTTGTGATTATGCCGCAATAACTGAACAAAACACACCACACTCACTACCAGGTAGACAAGTATCAAAACAAACACCACATTGCGCGTGAGTAATGGCATATTCCGAACCGAAAAGTCAGAAAGAAAAATGAGGTTAACAAATGTGATGATGAGGATTAAATATATAGAGCATATAATTGTATACAGCAAATACATACTGAACTGAACATCTCTCTTTGTAATCAGGTATTTAGGAATCAGTTCATATGATATAAAATAGGTGATAGCTGCGGTAACGGGTAATAAGCTCGTAGAGAACCAGAAAACAAAATCGTCATTATTAGATCCATAACTAAAGAAGTAGCTATAAAATAACCACACACCTACCCATAGTAAAAGATGTAGTGGTGTAAATTTTAATTCCTTTAGAAGGGGTTTTAGCATCATACAAAGGTGTGCAAAATCTTTTAACTATCCAGATTTTTGAGACAGATTACCCATTTTCCGCTTTAAATGGCACATATCATCACTTGATATGTTATTGAGATATCGTTTATGGTTATAACGGGTATAAAAATAGGTGTTGGTCGCATTACGCTTTCGCGAAAGCGTATAGAAGATACATTTACGGAGTTAAACATTATTAATACAACTAGTATATGAAAAAAATAACCATGCTGTTTTTGCTGAGTTTTTATGCTTTGCTCGGTCAGACAAAAAGTCCAAATAGTCTAGATGCTATTTTTGATGATTTAGAAAAAGCTGAGAAAGCCATGGGAGGAATTTCCATTTATGAAGATGGGAAAGAGGTATATCAGAAATCATTTGGGTTTGCAAATATAGATCAGAAAATAAAGTCAACGTCCACCACTCAATATCGTATTGGTTCTGTGACCAAAATGTATACAGCGGCGATCATTATACAATTGATAGAAGAAGGGAAGCTACAACTGAATACACCATTACAAACCTTTTTTCCTAAGCTTCCTAATGGAGAAAAGATTACCATTAAAAATCTTTTAAAACATCAAAGCGGATTATTTAATATTACTGAAGATGATGACTTCACGACTTGGATGGTTCAACCTCAGTCGCGTGTAAAAATGATAGAGCGTATGGTTAAAAATGGAGTCATTTTTGAACCTGGCGCAGATACATCCTATTGCAATACAAATTATATCCTATTAGCGTACATCGCAGAAGATGTAGAGGATGCATCTTTTTATGATATTGTACAGGATAGATTAGTGGAACCTTTAAAATTAAAGTTAACTCGAATAGGAACAGAAAGTCCAAAAGGAGTGCAAGAAGCAGTATCCTACCAGCGCATTGATGATCAATGGGAGGTCGTGACGGATTATACTGATATGAGTGCTCCAGGTGGGGCAGGAGCTATTATCAGTACACCATCAGATGTAAATCTATTTACGACGGCTTTATATAAGGGGAAGCTTATGTCTCAAACCTCATATCAACAAATGACAGATGTGAGTACTGGCATGGGAATGGGGCTTGGAGGCGCTCCTATTATGGATATGCAAGGCTACGGAATGAGTGGTCAAATAGATGGGTTTAAGTCTTTGGCTATTTTCTTTCCAGAGAAAAAAGTATCTATAACAATCGTCAGTAATGCCTATGAAACATCTTTGCAAGAAATAATGATGCAGGTGTTGCAAGCGTACTTTGAAAAATAATTATTAGTAACTTTATACATTTAGAAATTATGTCACAATTAGTAGATCGCATTCAGGAAGGTGGACCTGCATTTACGGTGCCCTTGGTACTTATTATTATCACCATTATTGTTTTATTCATCATCGCTTTGTTGGGAAAGAAGAAATTACTTCACACCAATCAATTGATAGGACACTTGAGTCTTTTTGCGATGATCTGGGGTTTTTTAGGATCCACTATGGGATTGATAAGTGCTTTTGATGCTATAGAAGCTATCGGAGATGTATCACAACCTATGTTTGCAGGAGGTCTTAAAGTAGCCTTACTGACAACCGTATTTGGATTGGTTACTTTTTTAATAGGTAGGGTAGCGATGTTAATATTGACGATGAAGTCTCAAATGGGAACTACAGTAACTGAGGGGTAGTATATACAGTATCTAAAGAAAGTAATTTAAAGAATAATTCTAATGTCACTTCGAGCGGAGTCGAGAGTTATGAGTAGTTACATTTAAAAAGCTCTTTTCAATTGAAAAGAGTTTTTTAAATTTTATACGATATTAATCAAATATTTTTTTCTTTCGGAGTTCAAAATTCTGTCCGAGGTATACTTTACGCACCATTTCATCGGCAGCAAGTTCTTCAGGAATTCCATGTTTTAAGATACTACCTTCAAACATTAAATACGTACGATCTGTAATCGCTAATGTTTCTTGTACGTTGTGGTCGGTAATAAGGATCCCAATGTTTTTGTCTTTAAGTTGTGCTACAATACGTTGAATATCTTCTACGGCAACAGGATCTACACCAGCAAAAGGCTCATCCAATAATATAAAATTAGGAGATGTGGCAAGTGCACGTGCAATCTCTGTACGACGACGTTCCCCTCCAGATAATAAATCCCCTCTACTTTTACGTATATGACCCAAACTAAACTCCTCGATGAGTTCTTCCATTTTATGGAGTTGCTCTTTTTTAGAAAGCTTAGTGAGCTGTAATACGCTCAAGATATTATCTTCAATACTCAGTTTCCTGAATACCGAAGCTTCTTGCGCAAGATATCCAATACCGTTTTGAGCACGTTTGTACATTGGGTATTTAGTAATCTCTTGATTGTCTAGAAAGATGGTTCCTCCGTTAGGTTTTACCAATCCAACAATCATATAGAAAGAAGTGGTCTTACCGGCACCATTAGGCCCTAGAAGTCCAACAATCTCCCCTTGATTTACTTCGACAGAAATCCCTTTTACCACCTTTCGGCCTTTATAAGATTTCATTAGATTGTCTGCGCGTAGTTTCATCTATTTTTAAATTTTTATTTCATTAGAAATGAAGCAAATAAAAATGTATTGCTTAGATCAACCGCTAGGCTTTCGCGTAAAAAAGTTAATTCATTTAAGACAAACAATGCATTAAATTTGTTTACGCTCATTTCATAGATCGTAAATATACGTGTTTAGGTGCATTTGTAATAGCAGCCTATATGACTTTAGGAATGTGTTAACGCTAACAGTTTAGTCATTTTGTGTTTCTAGTTCTTGCCAGAACTCTCTTGCTTTACGTAAATGAGGTATTACAATCGTACCCCCTACAAGCGTAGCAATACTCATTGTTTCCATCATTTCTTCTGTTGTAACACCTGCTTTATGAGCTGTTTCAAGGTGGTACTTTACACAATCATCACAGCGCAATACGGTAGATGCTACTAAACCTAAGAGCTCTTTTGTTTTTACATCCAAAGCTCCTGGGGCAAACGCATTTGTATCTAAATTAAAGATACGCTTCACTATTTTGTTATTATCATTAAGTATCACCTCATTCATACGGGTACGATACTCATTAAATTCTTCTATTTTCTCACTCATATACTATTCTTTTTATCCTTGCCCTTCGACTATCACTCAGGATAAACTCTGGCGAGGATCTTAATTTATTAGCCGCAATTTTAATATAACTCCAGCAGGAAAACTTAATAATGTTGAACGTAATTTCAATCTAAATTTTTAGTGTCTTACGCTTGCTGTCTCTTCAGTCTTTTTTCTTCTCGTTTTATTACAATACGACTTATTATAATACTTACTTCATATAAAATCAAGATAGGTACAGCCACAATAACTTGTGTTGAAATATCCGGCGGTGTGATGATCGCAGAGAGAATCAATACAATAACAAGTGCATATTTTCGATTCTTTTTAAGAAACTCAGGAGTCACTAATCCAATCTTTGTAAGGAAGTACATAATAATAGGGAGTTCAAATATAATACCTGCTGCTAGTACAGAGGCTCTCATTAAACCAACATAAGAATCAATATCAAATTCATTTTGGATAGTGTCTGCGACTTTAAAACCTGATAAGAAATTGATTGATAATGGCGCAATAACATAGTACCCAAAAAAGGCACCCATAAAGAATAATAAAGAAGCGATGATAATAAACCCTTTAGAACTTTTACGTTCATTATCATATAATCCAGGAGAAATAAATTTCCAAAACTCGTATAATATATATGGGAAACCAACAACAACACCTGTTGTGATAGATGTCCAGATAGCAGTATTAAATTGCGCACCTACTTTACGGCTTTGGATAATAAAATCTAAATCTCCTTCTCCAATGCACCCTTTTTCCATGCCTACTAGATTAGATATTCTACAAAGAATATCATAAGAAACAAACTCAGGATAGGAAGGTCCAAGAATTACAACCTCGAATAAAAAATCTATAAAAATAAAAGCAACGGTTCCTATAATAACGACAGCTAGTGTACATCGTATTAAATGCCAACGTAATTCTTCTAAGTGATCCAGAAATGACATTTCTGCTCCTTGGGCTTTGGTTTTTTTTGATCCCATTAAATGATTCCTTCTTTTATTAAATCGTGAATATGTACCACACCGCTATACTTTCCTTGGTCAGTTGCTAGTAACTGACTAATGCCGTTTTCTTCCAAAATTCGTTTTGCGGTTACTGCCATGGCATCATTTTCAACCGTTTTAGGAGAAGCGCTCATGATATCTCTTGCGGTGAGTCCTTCAAATGTATCATTTTTAGAGAGCATTCTACGTAAATCTCCATCGGTAATGATTCCTATAATTTTATTATTCTCAATGACAGCGGTAACTCCTAATCGTTTTGCAGATATTTCTACAATCACTTCTTTGATATTTGCTTCTGGAGTCACTGATGGTTTCTCATGGATCTCTGTAAGGTCACTGACACGTAGGTAGAGCCTTTTTCCTAAAGCACCACCTGGATGATATTTTGCAAAATCTTTATCAGAAAACCCTTTTAAGTCTAGTAATGCAACTGCCACAGCATCACCTATCACTAATTGAGCGGTTGTACTTGTAGTCGGCGCTAAATTATTAGGACAGGCTTCTACTTCTACATAGGCATGTAAAACATAATCTGCTTGTGTTCCTAAAAAAGAATCTCTATTGGAAGTAATCGCAATTAATGGATTATTGGTCTTTTTAATAAGAGGAACCAATACTTTAATCTCAGGAGTGTTTCCACTTTTAGAAATACAAATCACAGTATCGTCTTGTTGAATGGTACCTAAATCTCCGTGAATAGCATCTGCAGCGTGCATAAAAATAGCAGGGGTTCCTGTACTATTAAGAGTAGCTACAATTTTCTGTGCGATAATGGCACTTTTTCCTATACCTGTAATAATAACACGTCCTTCTGAGTTATAAATTACGGAAACTGCCTGTGCAAATTCTTCGTCTATTAATGTTTGAAGATGGGCAATCGCTTTCTGTTCTATAGCTATGGTTTTCTGGGCGCTAGCAATTATCTGCTGTGTAATATTCAAAATTTAGTTTTTATAGGGTTTGTATACCGTAAGGAATTCACTATATTTATGTGATACAAAGGTATGCAAAAATGCAGAAGAATACATGAATAGTGAGCAATTAGACTTACATGCTGCGCTTAAGAAATATTTTGGTTTTGGGCAGTTTAAAGGACTTCAAGAAGAAGTAATAAAAAGTATTGTTGGAGATGAACACACATTTGTGATTATGCCTACAGGAGGCGGAAAATCACTATGTTACCAGCTACCAGCACTACTTAAAGAAGGTACAGCAATCGTGGTTTCTCCATTAATTGCGTTAATGAAAAATCAAGTAGATGCGTTGAGAGGTATTTCTCAAGAAGAAGGAATTGCACACGTATTAAACTCTTCATTAACCAAAGGAGAGATTAAAACGGTAAAGGAAGATATTACCCGTGGGGTAACAAAACTTTTATATGTAGCTCCAGAATCATTAACTAAAGAAGAAAATGCAGAGTTTTTACGATCGGTTCCGATTTCTTTTCTAGCAATAGATGAGGCGCATTGTATTTCTGAATGGGGACATGATTTTAGACCAGAATATCGTAATCTACGAAGTATCCTTAAAAGAATAGGAGATAATATTCCTATTATAGCAGTGACGGCAACAGCAACTCCTAAAGTACAAGAAGATATTCTAAAGAACCTAGGCGTGACGAATGCTAACACATTTAAAGCGTCTTTTAATAGACCCAATCTGTATTATGAAATACGCCCTAAAACCAAGGATGTAGACGCAGATATCATTCGGTTTGTAAAACAAAACGAAGGGAAAAGCGGGATTATTTATTGTCTTTCGCGAAAGCGTGTAGAAGAACTTGCACAAACCCTACAGGTAAATGGACTAAAAGCAGTACCCTACCATGCAGGACTAGATGCAAAAACCCGAGTGAGACATCAAGATATGTTCTTGATGGAAGATACAGACGTTGTTGTCGCTACCATTGCTTTTGGAATGGGAATCGATAAACCAGATGTACGCTTTGTAATTCATCATGATATTCCTAAAAGTATAGAAAGTTATTATCAAGAAACAGGTCGAGCAGGACGTGATGGAGGAGAAGGACATTGTTTGGCATTTTATGCGT
>CAKZKZ010000974.1 GCA_937124495.1 uncultured Dokdonia sp.
AGATTTACAATATTACAATCTGAACTTGTGATGTAAATCAAACCTTGGTCTGTCTCTGCCATGGTGATAATATTTTCTCCTGTTTTTAACGGTTTTTTAAACAAGGTTTTTCCATCAAATGAAATTTTATTTACACCTCCTTCATATACTCCAAAAAGAATTCCATCATCCATCACATAAAAATGTTGTACATATCCTTTTGTTTTAGGTGCTTTATCCCATAGATCAACTCCTGAATTTGCATCTAAAAAAGCAATCTTAGATTCTGATCTTCCCGCTGCTAGTTTCATAAGCCCTTTCTTGCCAGAATTATCTACATCACTTACTATAGCAAGTCCTTTAGGAGTTAATGAAAGCTGACTTACACTTCCTTTTACTTTATGTGGTTTTGCCCATACTACACTCCCACTAGATCCTATTTTACTGATTTTTGAATTTTGACCATTAGCAGTCGCTTGAACCGTATATATTTCAGACTGATCATCATTTGTAATCATTGCTGTAACATTCTTAAGATCATTACGCCATAATTCTTGGCCATTCTTCAGATCTACTTTAAAAGTTCCTTTACTAGAAGACATCACAATACCATCATCAAGCAATAATGGTTTTCCTTGAAAGATTTCTGAGTATTTTAATGCTAAGTAAGTCTCTTGATTTCCTGTGTTCAAATCATAAATAGCAATTGCATTTGCATATTTTTCTTTAGCCTTACGTTGTCCTTGAACTACAAGTTTATTTTGAGGCATCATAATCTCACAAATATTTACTTGTTTCCATCCATTTTGCTCTGAGCTAAAGAGAATTTGACCAGACAGGTAATCAATCACTGTCTTTTTAGTACTAATTGCTGCAAATCCTGATTGATCTACAACTAAGTAAGGCGTTTGCGGTTTAACATAAACCTCCTCAGGCTTAATACGTCCATACTCTTTGAAATTAAAAACGACTTCTTTAGATTCTGGTTTGATACCTACAAGTCCATCATTACTTGCCACTATTAAGGTTCCTACTTCGGTAAGAATCATTTCATTGATTTTACCGTCTATTTCATAGGCAATATCTGGCGTTTCTGCTTTTTGAGCTAAAACGTTTGCTGTTACTAATAAAAGAGTAATTACAAAAAAATGTACTGTTCTCATTGTTGATTGGTTTTAAATTTTTACTAGTTCAAAAGTCTTAAATACAGCGATGTCATTCAATACGTCAACTGCCTTATAATTTTAGCAGTTGACATCCTTAAAAAACAAAAAACGACCCTAAGTTAGGGTCGTTTTTAAAACAATAAGATGCTATTTATAGGTTAATATTAAAAGCGCCTTCAGTGATAGAAATAGTACCTACTCCTCCATCTGGTTCTCTTACCGTAATTGAGAAGGTACCTTCAACTTTAGTATCTGTAGATACTGTAATATCTATATTCCCTACCATTCCGCTATCTTCATAAGGAGCCCCATAAAATGTGGTATTGGCTGGATTATTTACATCTGGAATGATATACTGCGCTGTGTTAAGAATTGTAAGCTCGCTATCAATATTATAATCTCCTACCCCATCAAAAGCATTAATATTCATTACAATTGTCTTTCCAGTTGCATCTCCACCTCTAATAATCATTGCAGTAACACCTGCTGTTGATATTGCAGTTGCTGAAGTTGCAATCTCCATAGACTCAAAGTTAGCACCATCTATTTTTGCGACCATACGACCTTCTGCAGCTGTATCACCGCTATCATTACCATCATCTGTTGAGCATGATGTATACATTAACCCAACGATACATACTAGTATTACTAATTTAATTGTTTTCATAATTGAAGTTTTTAGTGTTGTTATTTGATGGTGTAAAATTGACAAAAGAACGCATGGCAATCCATAAGGCAATTGCCGTATTTACGTATTACACCATATATCGCTTTCGCGAAAGTGGTATTAAAACACTAAAACATGTTTTGAAATAGTATATCCTATTCAGGATGAGATTGAACTATTGACAAATTAATCTAATAGCTTTTTAAAATCTGTAATATTGGTAATTGGAGTCGCATCATATTGCAATGTCCATCCTAAAGAATTAGTAAGAATATAAATTTTATGAAGTTCTGTAATTAATCTATTTTCTGCATTTGTATATAAACTCGATGCTTCTATCTTGTTTTTTAGTGTATTTGTAACTCTAGACTTGATTACATTATAATCTTCTGCTTCAAAAGGGTTCAATAAATCTTGCTGTACGTCGTAGTATTCTAGATTTGGATTAATTGTCAACTCTGGCTTTGGGATACTTGTAATATAAACAGTTTGAGTTGTTTCATCTATGCGTGTTTCTACTTTACTTAAATCATAGGATATCGTCGCTTTAGCATTTGCTACCACCAATGCTTTTTTTGTTGCCGTCAAAATATCTAGATAAAACTCTTTAGAATCTTCATAGGTAAACACTTCTGCATACTCTCCTTCTGTCACTACAAGCTTTCCAACGTTTTTCAAGGTCTTTTCAATAAGCGCTGAATGTTCTTCTAGTCGTGAGTTATTATTGTCTTTGAATTCGCAATATCGAAAACTCAATAAAATGAGTATGAATACAAAGGCTCCATATAGTATATTACGATTCATAGAATAGTTTACTTAGTCCTACGAATCTACTATATTTTTCTATTATATAATCTTACTAAAAGGTAATATGCGAAAACTCTTGCCGTAGGATAGCAATTCGTTTTTCAAGTCCTCCAAGAAATTCTTTATGCTGCTTGCTCTCTGGATTAAAAGGACGATGCGCTAATCCTTGTTGGATGATTTGAACTTCTTTGAGTGTTTTTTTTGCTTTCGCGAAAGCGTATACCTCCAGAAATTTCTCCCAGATATAATCTATCGCTTGTTGGCTAGGATGTAGCATATCTGTTGCATAAAATCTATAGTCTCGCAATTCATCCATCATCAATTCATACGCTGGAAAATAATGTATTTGCTTACCGTCTAGAACTTGATGTACCGCCGAAATCAAATGTGCTTTACTTCGTGTATTTTCTACAAAACCATCTTTAAGATGGCGCACAGGAGAGACCGTAAAGGTAATCTGAGCATGAGGGTTTATATTCTTGATAATAGTGCATTGTCGTTTCAGACTTGCAACAATTTCTTCGATAGGCAATAATCCTTTTATAAACTCTTTTTGAGGTACTTTATGACAGTTTGCAACCGCTATACTCGTTTCTTTATGTTGATAGACCCATGTAGTTCCTAATGTAATAAAAATGTGAGATGCTTCTTGAAGTGCATTTTTAAGTTGGCTTTGCACTTCTTTTAACTTATCGATCATAGCCCCTTTAGTGTTACTATTTAACCGACTATGTGCAATAAAAGATTTCCAAATACCATCTAACTCAAAAATGGTTTCTCCCTTATAATTTTCATCATTATATGCATCCTGTAGAACACGCTCTATGGCAAGCGGATGAAAAAGAATCCCATATGGATTTACAATAGATTGGAATTTATGATATGTAAGCTTATCTCCTATATTTTCAGCAAAACAAGATCCTAATAACAACACTTTATTTTCATACCCAAATGGACTAGGAGCTGGTTGTAAAGGGATGTTTGTTTGTAGTTTCATCTCGCAAAGGCGCTAAAGCGCAAAGTTTTTTTAGTATGCTAACGCATACTTTATTTATCTTAACCCATTTACTACTCTAGTAATTCCAGTTTTTATTAATGGACTATTAAAGTTAATTAATAATCCTAATTTCATATTTGTTAATTTTAAATATGTCAGTAATTGTTTAGGGTGTACAGGGTGAATTTCTTGTGCTGATTTTATTTCTATGATTACTTTATTCTCAACAATCAGATCAGTCCTAAAACCTAATTCCATTTTTTTATCTTTCCAAATAACAGGTAATTGTTTTTGACGTTCTACTTTTAATCCAATAGAGGTCAACTCATAATATAATATTTCTTCATATACAGATTCCAATAGCCCTGGACCTAAACTCACATGAATGTGATAAGATGCATCAACAATAATAGAAGCTAAATCATTTTCATAAAACTCTTTTTCTTCTTGCATTAAAATCAATTAACTATACTTTCTATAAACTTTTTGCGTCTTCGCGCCTTTACGAGAAATTACATTTTTAACTCAAAAAGTTTTAAATATATTTTTTTATTACGTTCTTTCGAACTTTTATTAGTCACCACAATTTTTCTCAAAAAAATATTTTTTTCATTGTAGGATATAATTAAACTTACTTTAAACTAAGTAAGTAGTGGTCAGTTAGTAATGATTAATTTGTAAAGCACTGATAATCAATTAGTTACAAATTTAAAATTATAAATTAAATACACTTAAAATATGTATTAGTTTTAATAGTCCTTTTCCTTTTAAAACTTAATTCCTAGCATGGTAACGTCATCTCGCTGCTCCATATTTTGCTGATGGTCTTTAAAATTTGATTTTAAAACTTGGGCTTGCTTGTCAATATCAAATACCGAGATTTGTTCTAAATCCTTCATCAATTGTAGTGAGCCGTATTTTTTACCCTTTGGGCTGTTTTGATCAACATAACCATCTGTTGTCAAATAAATGCAGTTTCCTTCAGCAATATAAATAAGCTCTTGTTCGAAACGATTTTCATCAATTTCGACCTTTAATTCTGTTAAAGCTTTTTGCAAACGTTCTTTTACGTTTTCTATTCTTTCTCCGTCT
>CAKZKZ010000975.1 GCA_937124495.1 uncultured Dokdonia sp.
CGGTCTGTTAATTTTCCTCCTATGTAAGAACCCACAACAGATCCTAAACCATAGGCAGACATAATCCAGCCTACATTACCTATTGTAATTCCTATGCTTTCATTGAGGTAGATAGATAGAAATGGTATTACCATTGCTCCAAAACGGTTTACAAAAGTAATAAGTGATAACCACCATACTTCTTTAGAGAGCCCTTCAAAGGACTTTAGGTAATTGCGCAGTATGAGTTTCATAATACAAGGATTTTAAAGTGTATATATATCCTGCGCCGGCTTTGTAAAAATAAAAAATCCGACGCTAGGGTCGGATTTTTTATAATTGTTACTCGTTATATTTATATAGAGACAATACATAGTATCCGACTGTGGGGAGCCCACTTTTGCGATCTACAGTATGTATTGACTTGTTTCATTTTCTTTATTTGATACTCCAAAACTAAATAAAAAATATTAAATCTCTTTAATTTGATAATGAATTTTTTAATTAGTTGATTTTTAGGTATTTGTATTTAATATTGTTAATTTGCTTTTTTAAATTATGTTAAGTTCATGAAAAGAATTTTTTTTAGACTGAAGTTAATAGGAAAACTATTGTGTAATCTTATAATCTTATTACTAATCCCTACTATATTGTTTGTGGTATTTTTATGTGGATATACAAGTGTTTTCTGGTTAAAATTATCATTATTCTTATATATAGTATATTTATTGTTAAGTGTCTTTTTTAAAATTTTTCTCTTCAAACAATCTTCTGCTCAATTCACATATACTTTTTATAACCCAATAGACAAGAATCTTAAGGCTGAGATTAACAAAATTTTTAAAAAAGTATATTTTAAAGGAGCTTTTCAAAAAAGAAAAAAACTTGATAAGATCCGTTTTAATAATATTCGAATATCATTTTGGTCTAATGCTGGTGCTATATTTGCTTTAGGTATTGCCCTTGGTTCTATTGTGTTTACTATTTTATATAGCACTTTAGCTGGAAGTACGAATGGAACAATAGAGTCAACACATAGATTACATAATAATGATGATATTTATGTGACTATATATAGTAATAGTAACTTGAAAAATATAGATAGTGTTGTTGGAATGACTCATGTCAAAAATGATACTTTGATAGGAAAAACTAATTTACAAATACAAGAAAACCCTATTAAAGAAGATGATAATACTTTAAGATATATTTATAATACAATAGATGTCAATAATAAAACTATTGTGAATCTTTTATTTTCAATTCTGATAACAATAGTTTTATTGATAACTTGTTTCCCATTATTCTTACGTCAGATAATCAATAAATTACCTTCTAGTGATTATGCTACTATTAGTTTACGTGACCTAAATCGAAGTGAAATGTTAACCTTTGTCTCTTTAAGATATTGGGAATTATGTAATGATTTTACTAGAACTATTATTGGGTGTGAAAATAGCCAAGAAAAAAAGACTATTGATGATATACTTGATAGATTAAAAAAAGAAAAAGATAGATTAACACATCTAATTGGAGAGAATGAGAGAAAAATTAATGAAACTATAAAGCATTATGTAAAAAATCTTAAAAAAAGTTTTACTAAAGATGAGTTAAGTTATGAAGAATTAGGAAGTTTTTTTGGGCAAGAAAAAATAGAGAAAATACAAAATGAATTTAACGATATTAAAGTAGAAGAATGTCTTAAAATAATTTTAGAAAAAATAGAAGGTTTTACTGTTGAGAAAATAGCAGTAATATTAGAAAGAAAAATAGATAAGAATACTAGCCTTAAATTTATTAGTGAAATTGAACAAATCAAAAAAAAGGAAATTGAAAAACAAAAACTAGTTAAAGATGGGGAAGGAAAGAAAAGGGATAATAGTTATGAAGATTTTTTTTCTAATCTAGATAAAGATATTAATAAATTTAGGCAAAATTATACTAAAAAGATATCTAATGCTAAGTCTTTAAAGCTTGAAGTAACACGTTTATTAGATATACTGCCTATTGAGTTTAGTCACCATATTACTAAGTTTTCTCCTCATATTTTTGAGCAGAGAATCTATACACTAGTTCATTCTTTATCAACTGTAAAATATATATTTGAGAATATAAAACATCCTGAAATTGAAAAAAAATCATATTGTAAAGAATTAAGAAAAACCATAGATGAGATACATTCTATAATTTATGATATAGAATATAAAAGAAAAAAACCATTATCTCAATTAATTATATTTGATGAAATTCATAGCTATGTAATTGATATGGCATCAATTACTTCAACTTCTAAATCTTTAAGGATCTTTACTAGGGGATTATCACAATTGATAAGTAAGCTTGGTAATGATAAAAATAGCGACCCTCATGATTTTAGATATGAAAGTATAAAATATCTTAAAAACACATATGAATATGACCCATTTATAGCTCTATTACATAGGAGTAAGTCTCATTATGGATTTGATTTATTAATAACTCTAGAAAATTATTATAAGAAGAATCTAGATTTAAGAGTTATAGAATATCAATTATTACCAAAAAAGCTTAAAGATGTGTATGATAATGCTACTAGTATAAATAAAGATGAACTTTTTTTATCATTAAAAAAGGAAAAACAAAAAGTAGCATTAAAAACAATAGTCCCTAAAATATTATATACAATAAAAAATATATATTCATCAAAAAATGATAAATCAAAAGATGATGAATCAAATAATAATAAAGTTATCTCTAAGGAAAACTTAAATAAATATATTGATTCATTCAAAGAGCCTCTAAAAGGTATTAGGGAAGATGTAGCTTCTAAACATGATGCAGCAATGTATACTATATCAGGTTTATTTAAAGAGAAATTCACAAAATTAATAAATGAAAAAAAAAATGATTCTAATATCTATATTTTAATATTTGGTTATTCAAGTATTGTTAAGCGAACTCTCCAAAATAATAACGACCTATTAAGCGATAATAATGTGAAAATTATCGTAATGAAGGAAGATAGTCATGAAATGTTGGATACTCGTATTTTGCGTTTTGAATTAGACAGTAAGAATGTTAGAAATACATTTACAGGATCTGATGATTTTATAAAAAGACTATTAGGAGAAAAAGATTTGTTAGTTATGATGGCTGGTGCTGAGGCATTTGATGTTACAAATCAACGATTGTTTCACACTAATAATTATCAAAAACGGGTTGAGAACCTTATTTTGTTTTTTAATAATAATAGCAATAAACCTAATCCAGATTTATTTGTAGTAGCTGGGAATTATAAGATATATGATAAATTTCCAGAACCGAATAACCAAGAATTTGGGAATGAGTTTTTCGTAGATCATTATGATAAGATAGATATATATAATTTTATAGATTTAAAACAAAGAGTTACTTTAATCACAGATGATAAAGAAGCAGAAAAAAAGCAAAATGAAATTAATAGGCGCAATAAATTTTAAACTATAACAGTTTTAGAAGGACACCTCGCATTTTTATTGAATATAATCATATAGCCCTATTTTATCACAATTCTCAATAAGAATCTCCTTTTCTAAATACATATAGAAAAGGAGATATACTTTTATTTGGATGATATTTTCTAACGAGTTAGTTCTTTACAAACTTTGTTGTTTTAATTGTTTCTCCTTTAGTATTTAGAATTTCTAAAATATAAATTCCTCTGTCTAGAGAGCTAAGATCCATCTGTAATTGATTGGATGTAACTTCTTGGTTATATACTTCATATCCATATATGTTATGAATACGAACGGCCTTCATCGATAAACTTTTTGATATCTCTTTTACCGTCATATCATTTTTAACGAGTGTAGGATATACTAAGAAATCTATTGTACTTTCTTCTTTAGGAGTTTCTTCTGCATTTTTAAGCCCCCCTACAACTGTATTCCAAGGTGAAGGGCAATATGTAGAGATGGTAGGGTCTACTTGCAAACTGATATATCCACCATCTGGTTCATAAACACCACTGAAAATTTCGATAGCATTTCGGGCTCTAAATTTGATTTTTGCATCATCTATGATAGAGTTATTAATCAGATGAATCTTATATGGGGATGTTTCTAATTTATAAAACCAGGGTCGGTATAACATTCTATTTTTAACCTTTACGATACCGAATGGGTCTGACATATCTTTAGCCATACGAACAGCTTCATAAGCATCGAGACGACCAGCGCCAAGCCTTCCATAATACTGACTGTTTTGTGGAAGGTGATCTATCTTTACAGCGGTGAGTTTCAAAATGGTTTCTACTTCTCTCGTATCGATACAATAGTTTACAGAATGCATCAAGGCAATGGTTCCAGCAACAATAGGTGCGCTTAAGGAAGTACCTCCATATCCAGTTCTTCTATAATCATCTTTCCATGGATCATTATGGTTAGGGTCTTTATAAAGAACAGGTGTTGGATAATAGGCAGGTACTACAATATCTACAGAGTCATTGTGTTGATGCGATTTTACACCTCCTAATTCAGATACATAAATGTCGTGTATATCTTTCCAGTTGTCATAAGGAATAAATGTACTTCCTATCGCATTTTTATTTCCTACTGTAGATACAGAAATTACGTTTTTGTAAGATGCAGGTAAGTAATATTCATCTTGATCTCCAGTAAGACCTGAACCTCCATTTCCAGCGGCAAATACAACTGTAACCCCTAGGTCATCTATATCATTAACGATTCC
>CAKZKZ010000976.1 GCA_937124495.1 uncultured Dokdonia sp.
CTAAATATAATTTAGCAGATTAATTTGAATTTACACAGTTAGTTGAACAGTCCCAGTTTGTGTGATACACAAACTAGACCAAGATCTTATTGATACTGATTCAGAATATGTAAAATTCGTTAATACGATTTTTAAAAAACCATTGATAAATCTTTCACTTACGATAAGAAACATAAATAATATAAGAAAAATGAACTTTCTAGACGAAAATACTGTTGAAAAAATCTAACATTATTGATTTTAATATCAATAATGACACAATGCACTAAACAAATTTTAGTAATAATTTATAATTTGAGAAATTTCTCAAAACATGAAAGCCTTTGTTCATAAGGGGTTGTAGAGTCATTGACTAATAAATTTAAAATAAATTTGTCGGCTGTAAGCTAGGTATGTCAGTACTTATAGCTATGCTCGCGGAACTTCCGTACCTTCCTGAATAGAACCCCAGATATACTCAAAGAACCAAATTTGCTGAAGCTGTAAATATATGGCAAGAATCTGCTAAAGTGGTTTTCTGTATCTAAAGAAACTTAGTAGGATTTCCTACATCACAATTAGTTAACTTGACGGTGCCTTCTTTAAATCAGAGTCATATTTCCAGAGATTGTTCTTGGATTTAAAAGGTTACAGCGTGTATGCTAATTAACCCCTAGAAAGGGAGAAGAGCGTAGATGATTTAATCTTAAACATAAATGTATTAGATGTTTCTGCATATGAACTACCACAATCAAGACACTTTAAAAGATGTCTAAGACCATTGTTTTTAGTGTCATAACTAGATTGAGTTTTATGGTTACAAGAATTACATTTTGGGCAAGATATTGTTAATTTCATCATCACTTTTAAGATTTATATTTAGCATTATAAAAGTAACTAATTTGACTAGAAAATTAAAGTGCAACAGTCCCAATAATTCCACCAAGCATTATTGGTTTGAAGTAGCTCTTGGATTTTAGTTTGTAATCGAATTGGAGTGAAATATAAATCAAACGAAGTTGATTTATATTGTATCAGAAAGATATAAGTTGACTAGGATAAAAGTCACCAACGCAGTTGGTTACCTTGACGGTGCCTTTAGGTATTTCTGTAGCCAATTGTTGATTCATCCCAAGATAAATTACCATAATGGAAATTATCTTTATCAAATCCATAACTTACCTTCCCGAGGTAAGTCCCTGCATAAAAGGTAATAGTAGCTTTTTCTTTAACTCCATAATGATTGGTATGATAGCCTGTTACTGTGTATGTGCCATACGTGTCTACCACTATATTATCTATATAATCACCCCATCCACACTTTACACCATTATTTCCTCCCCCCTCTTGTTCACAAGCAGCACCTCCTTGACCACTAGGAACAGTGATATCAAAAGTATCTTTATTTTCTTGAGTATTTGGAAAGCTATTTCCATCAGCTCTGATAGATACGACAGAGCTGTTAATATCGCCACCATCCATTGCACCGGAATATGTTATATTCGTATATATCTTATCACCTTGCTCAAGAGTACTTGGGGCAAAGTAGTATG
>CAKZKZ010000977.1 GCA_937124495.1 uncultured Dokdonia sp.
AATAGCAAATAGCTTTTCTTCCCTGTGTTATAATCCTTTCCAGCAGCTTGCCAATACAAATGCTCTAATGCATTTTCATAGGGTGTGTTTCTATCTATGGTTTCGCGAAAGCGAGCATCTATTAAGTTAATTAAATCTGTACTTGCAAACTCTATCTTTCTGTATTGTGCACTTTGAAATCCACTAGCCGGAGTTAGCGTCTTTCTAAATTTCATATACTGCGCTAAGTCCATTCCATCTTTCATGATATCAAAAGAGGAAGTCAGCATATCAAAATAGCGACTTATACGACCTAATCGTGAAGCAAAAAAGGCAACCGTAAGGTTTTTATGATGTGCTACTTGCTCTATTTCCCAAAGTACCATTTTAAATAGTAATTCATTCACTTGATGATACATGATAAACACGTTTTCATCTGGAAAATTTGTTCGAGGTGACTGAAGGCTTAATAAGGCGTCTGTATGAATATAATCCCAATAGGTGATGGGCTTACTTTGTAATAATCCTTCCAGATGATCATCAAGATCTTGATCTATTTTTTCATACTTATCATCAAGAGCATCTATAATGCGCTCAATATCTGGTTCGATTTTTTTCTTCATAGAGGTTAGTTAATTATCTACTACAATTTTAAATGAATGTTTTAATCCTTTAAATGCTTCTAAATCTGCTTTTAATGATCCTACAGCAAGGCTTGCTTTGATACGAATAGGGACTTTATTTTCATCATCACTTACCCAAACGGTAAGGCTTTCTTGCTCTTTAAATACACGCCCTGACTGTACCATAGGTCTAAATTTAAGACATCTGATTTTACCAAATTCTGTATTCATCACCTCACGTCCTAAAAAACGAAGTTTAAAAGGATAGTTTTCACTATCAAAAAACATGGTCAAATCCGTTTCATCACCTTCTTTAAGGTTGCTGGTATCTAAATTATTACGCAAATAGTAAAACGCAGAAACCATATCTTGCACACCAACAGCCGCATCTACTGTTTTACGAGTATCATGTTTTCTGTTAAAGATATGTGCTTTATGATTTTCTTGATCAAAGTCAATGATTTTATCTTTGGTATGACCACCTTCATTAATTTTACGAATAAACTGATATGGCAAATCCGTTTCTTTATCTATATAACTCTCGTAATGGTCTTCAACTTTAAAAAAGAATCTTGAGAGTCCGACAGTTTCTCCAAATCCTTTTACATGATATACAGGTTTTTCTTTATATTTTGAATCTTCTACAGTAAGTGTGGCATATCCAGCGGTGATGAGTCCATAATGCACTCTAAATTTAAACCATTCTCCTTCTTGATAAGCTGGTTTTATCTCTTGTGCTTTTCCTAAAGTAGTAACTAATGTAAAGACCCCTATTAAAAGCAATTGTCTTATATGATTTACCGGTATTCTCATGTTTGGCAAAATTTGGTTATTTAGAGAGGTATTTACAATAGTTATTCCAAAAATACTATAATAAAAAACTTCGCCCTATAAAGGACGAAGTTTTTATATAAATATTGTGTTAAGTACTTTATAATTTTACAAAGTCCCTCTTTGCTGTTGTTCACGTTCTATAGACTCAAAAAGCGCTTTAAAGTTCCCAGCTCCAAATCCTTGAGCACCCATACGTTGTATGATTTCAAAAAACAACGTAGGTCTGTCTTCTAAAGGTTTTGTAAAGATTTGAAGTAAATACCCATCTTCATCGGCATCTACAAGGATAGAAAGCTCTTGTAATTTTTCAATATCCTCTTTCATCACTTTCATATGCTCTCCCAGTCGTTGTGGGATTTCATCATAATACGTTTGAGGTGGTGGTGGTAAAAACTCAATACCACGTGCTTTCAACTGAGCTACAGTTTTAATAATATCATCGGTAGCCATGGCGAGATGCTGCACACCGGAACCTTCATAAAAATCAAGATATTCTTCTATCTGTGATTTTTTAGCTGCCTTTGCGGGTTCATTAATAGGAAACTTAATACGTCCATTTCCATTACTCATCACCTTACTCATTAATGCAGAATACTCGGTATGGATTTGTTTATCATCAAACGATAGGAAATTGACAAATCCCATCACATCTTCATACCATTTTACCCACGTATTCATTTGCCCCCAACCTACATTACCTACCATATGATCTATATATTTAAGACCTGTTGGGGTAGGATTATAATCAGATTTCCATTCTCTAAAGCCTGGAAGAAAAGCTCCTTTATAATTTTTACGTTCTACAAACATGTGCACGGTCTCACCATAGGTATATATTCCTGCTCTTACAGTCTCCCCATGTTCATCGGTTTCGACTTTAGGCTCCATATAAGATTTTGCACCTCTTTTTGTAGTTTCTTCATATGCTTTTCGAGCGTCTTCTACCCAAAGGGCTACCACTTTTACACCATCTCCATGCTTAACAATATGATCATTGATAGGTGATTTACTATTAAGTGGTGTTGTTAAAACAATTTTAATTTTATCTTGCTTTAACACATAACTCACTTCGTCTCTAGATCCAGTTTCTAATCCTTTATACGCATAGGATTGAAATCCAAAAGCGGTTTTATAAAAATGAGCCGCTTGCTTTGCATTCCCCACATAAAATTCAACATAATCTGTCCCTAATAAAGGTAAGAAATCTTGTGCTCCTTCAAATATTTTTTCCAGTCCGTAGTTTACGGATTTTATATCCTTACTCATAACATTTAGTTTTCTATCGTTTCTATTTCTTTTATCTCGTATATGATTGTTGAGTCTGTCTCTATGGTATCTACTTCTATAGTATCGTATTCATATTCTTCTTCATAATCATATATCGTATCTGTTTCACATTCATAAGGATCTGAGGTTTCAAAATCTCCATTTTTATAAGAATCCATAATTGCTGAAGAAAGAAACGTTCCGTATAGTATAAACATTCCAATGAATACTAAAACAATCAATCCATTAAAAACAATAGCAATAATATTTATGACTCTAGCCATCGAGACATTACTTCTACTTACTTCAGAAAATCCTTCTGTGTTTTCTGCATATACTTTTAAACTTTTATTAGCTACAACAACGCCTATAATGGCCATAACTAATGGTATTAATGCAGTAATTCCATAGCAACAACACCCCGCTACACCTAAAACAAGGGCAACAATTCCTAATATTAATGCTAATGGATCTGCGGGTAATTTATTTTCTGACATGTATTCTTTTTTATACGCTTTCGTACTTGGATTATCTTAGTGTAAATTTCGCTTTCGCGAAAGCGTACTATTTACTAATAAAATGGTCTAATGATCTAACCATGATTTGTGATAACTCTCATCGGCTATTCCCATAGCAGCTTCACATACTTTTAAAGGCTTAAAGGTATCTACCATTACAGCCAACTCCTCAGTACCTTCTTTTCCAATACTTTTTTCTGCAGTTCCTGGGTGTGGACCATGGGGAATCCCTGCAGGATGTAATGAGATATGTCCCGCTTCTACATCTGAGCGACTCATAAAATCTCCATCTACATAATACAACACCTCATCACTATCTATATTACTATGGTTATAGGGTGCAGGAATACTTTGTGGATGGTAATCATATTTACGAGGCACAAAACTACACACCACAAAAGCATCGGTTTCAAATGTTTGATGCACCGGAGGTGGTTGATGTATCCGTCCCGTAATAGGCTCAAAATCGTGTATGCTAAATGCGTACGGATAGTTATACCCATCATAGCCCACTACATCAAATGGGTGTGAAGCATAGATCATCTCAAAAATATCGTCTTGCTTTTTTACTTTAATCAGAAAATCACCTTTCTCATCATTGGTTTCTAACTCATATGGCTGACGTAAGTCACGCTCACAAAATGGTGAGTGTTCTAATAATTGCCCAAACCAATTACGATATCGTTTAGGGGTATAGATAGGTCTGCGTGATTCTACAATAAAAAGCCTATTGTCTTCGGTATCAAAATCTATTTTATAAATCACTCCTCTCGGAACCAACAAATAATCTCCATACTTAAAATCTAGATTTCCTAAATGAGTCCGCAATTTACCTGAACCTTTATGTACAAAAATGAGTTCGTCTGCATCTGTGTTTTTATAAAAATAATCTTGCGTTCTTTGCTTAGGTGCTGCTAGAATGATAGTACAATCACTATTGGTCAACACAGGCTTACGACTCTCTAGATAATCTTGTTCTGGCTTGATTTGAAACCCTCTAAAACGATAGGATTTTATACTATTTTCCAATGCAATTTTAGGAGCTACAGAATATTGTTTCTTTATTTCCTTAACCTGAGTAGGTCTATGTACATGATAACTATTAGTACTCATCCCATCAAAACCAATGGTTCCAAATAACTGTTCTGAATACAACTCTCCGTCTGGTTTACGGAATTGAATATGACGTTTAGGAGGAATCTCTCCTAACTTGTGATAAAAAGGCATAATGTTGTAAAGATTTAGATTGCTTTAAAGTTACTTAAAATTCAGGCAATCAAAGGCTATTCTGGGTTTCTCTTAATAAGAAACTTCAGTAATAAGGGAAGATATGTCCAACTTTTATTTGACATCGAGGTAAAGATACGGAAAAAGTTGGAAGCTGGAAGTCTGAAGTTTAACAGTACTAAATTGATTGTATACGCTTTCGCGAAATCCCTCTCTGCTTTTCAGGCATCTCTCCCGAAGGGACAGAAAAGTATCATCTAAGATCAAATTTGGTATAAATATTAATAAAACAACCTCAACCCAAGTATACTAAATAAACTTACAAAACTTTTAATTTCAAAATAAGCCTTATGAATAAATCTTTGGCTATCGCCCTGCGATCAAAACTCAAACCGCAACTGCACATCTATCTCCTTTTCTTCAGGCGCTGTTTTTGCTTTCTTTTTATCTTCTATATTCAAATTGGAGAGGGAGATGCCTAATAATCTGACGCTATTTTTCATTTTCTCTTGATACAATAGTTCTTTAGCCGTTTCCAGAATAACGTCCTTTGTACGTACATAATAATCTAAAGTTCTACTTCGTGTCTGCAATGTAAAATCAGAGTATTTAATCTTAAGCGTTACCGTTTTCCCTGCCACTTTGCTTTTTGAAAGTCGTTTCTCCACTTCTTCTGCGATATGATCTAATCGCTCCATCATAAAAACCTCTGAGGTAATATTTTCAGAAAAGGTGCGTTCAGCGGCCAGTGATTTACGAATGCGATTAGGTTTTACTTGACTGTATTGAATTCCTCTCACAATATCATAATAATACCCCCCACTTTTACCAAAATGCTGCTCCAGATATTCCTTAGATTTCTTTTTCATATCTAGACCCGTAAAAATCCCTTTTTGATACATTTTTTCGGCCGTTACTTTTCCAATACCATAAAATTTACGAATATCTAGTGTTTCCAAAAAAGCAACCACCTCTTCTGGCGGAATCGTTTTTTGTCCATTAGGCTTATTGATATCACTAGCCACCTTGGCAACAAACTTATTGATGCTTATTCCCGCCGAAGCATTTAAACCTGTCTTTTCTTTTATTTTTTGACGTATCCAAGTAGCAATGACTGTAGCACTTGGCATACCTACTTTATTTTCGGTCACATCTAAATAGGCTTCATCAAGTGACAAAGGCTCTACAAGGTCTGTAAACTCATGAAAAACTTCTCGTATTTGTTTAGACACCTCATTATATCGCGCAAAATCAGATCGCACAAAAATAAGTTCAGGACATAATTTACGAGCTAGTACACCACTCATGGCACTTCGTACGCCAAATTTACGTGCTTCATAACTCGCCGCACTCACCACGCCTCGATCACCCCCTCCTCCTACAGCAATAGCTTTTCCTCGTAATTCAGGATCATCCAACTGCGCTACAGATGCATAAAAGGCATCCATATCTACATGAATAATCTTACGGATGGGTAGGGAAGTTTCCATTACTTGCAAGGTACGGATTAGCCTAGAAGTTTTCAATAGATATTGTACATTTGAGATATGCTAAAAACAGCAATCATATTAGGAGCTACAGGACTTACAGGGGGACTCTTAACAGAGCTTCTTATCAAAGACCCTAGCTATTCAAAAATCAAACTCTTTACAAGAAGACCTACGACATTTTCTAATCATAAAATTGAAGAGATCACCTGTGATTTGCTTAATCTTGAAGCTGTCAAAGAAGATTTTACGGGAGACATTATCTTTTGCTGTATAGGAACTACAAAAGCTAAAACACCTGATCGTGACTTGTATTACAAGATTGATTATGGCATCCCGATGGAAGCGGCACAACTTGCAAAAGAAAACAACATTAATGCTTTTATGGTGATTTCTTCTATAGGGACCTCTCATAAAAGTCCATTTTTCTATGTACGTACCAAAGGGGAAATGGAACGTGATATTCTAAAAATAGATATTCCGCATACCTACATTATGAAACCCGCATTCATCAATGGCCGCCCAGATGAAGATAGGAAAGGAGAAAAAAGTCTTAAATTTTTAATGCGTGTTATGGACTTTTTTATGATAGGCCCTCTTAAAAAATACAAATCCACCCAAGCATTACAAATAGCTAAGGCTATGGCATATTTAGGAATACATAATCACAAAGAAAATAATATACTTAATGATCAAATTAAAACACTAAGCGATCGCTATGAATCTTAATCAAATAACTATTCCTTCAATAGACGTCACTCGCTCTGTTGAGTTTTACAAAAAACTAGGACTACTGCTCATTGTATATGTGCCTGAGCAATATGCGCGTTTTGAATGCCCCGATGGAGACAGTACATTTTCTATTCATAAAGTAAACGAATTACCTTCTGGCGCCGGTGTCATTGTATATTTTGAATTAGAAGATCTAGACGCAAAAGTAAAAGAATTACAAAACCTCCATCTTCACGGAGACACCACCACCTTTGACCTTCTTCCTACCGATCAAAATTGGTTATGGAGAGAAGCACGTCTTAAAGACCCAGATGATAATCAACTTATTTTATATCACGCAGGAACTAATAGGAAAAATCCACCGTGGCGAATAAAAGATACTACTAATTAATTCTAAGATCTCCGCCTACGCGAAGATGAAATTATGCAAGAAATAGAACGTAAATTTTTATTGACTTCAGACGCTTTTAAAAAAGAAGCCCAAACAGCAATCCGTATCACACAAGGATATCTGAGTACAGACCCTGAACGCACTGTACGTGTTCGTATCAAAGGAGACAAAGGTTTTCTCACTATAAAAGGAATATCTAATGATAGTGGTACAACCCGTATTGAAGTGGAGGAAGAGATCGCTTTCGCGAAAGCGGAAACACTCCTCAAACTATGCCTTCCAGGTATCATAGACAAAACTCGATATGAAGTCGTCATGGGAAAGCACACTTGGGAAATTGATGAATTTTATGGTGATAACGCAGGTCTTTTATTGGCCGAAATAGAACTTACTCATGAAAACGAAGCTTTTCTTAAATCATCATGGATTGGGGAAGAAGTAACAGGACAGAAACAATACTATAATTCTTATATTAGTGAACATCCTTTTAAAAATTGGAAGTAAGAAATACTACTACAACATATTTATTATGAAATTATATATTGCCCTTTTCTGTCTTATAAGCACTTGTATTTCTTGTGTACAACATACTCCTCAAAGAGAATACATATTTACAGAAAAAGAAAGTAGCGAAAAAAAGATTTCTATGGCTTCTCAAATAGCAGAATTAAAAGCAGATGGCTTTCAGATTTTTGATTATGTAGATGAAAAAACAGGAGATACGGTAATTATGCAGCAATACTTTATGGCTTTCTTGAAAAGTGGTCCTCATCGTGATCAATCAGAAGAAGAAGCTACATTATTACAAGAAGCACACATGGCACATCTTGAACGTATGTATGAAGAAGGATATGCAGATATTTCTGGACCTTTTGGTGATGATGGAGATTTACGAGGTATTACAGTGTACAATGTCCCTACATTAAAAATGGCAGATAGTCTAGCAAATTTAGATCCTATGATGAAATCAGGAAGATTGGTTGTAGAGATAAAACCTTGGTGGGCAGGAAAAGGATATCCTTTACGATAATTCTACACTTCTTTAAGCAAGCGCTTATCAAATGTCATGGGAAGTTCTCCTACGATGCTGACTTTAGAAAAATCAGGATGTTTAGGATTAATTAATATATTTTAATCCACAGGGTTAATTGCAGACGGCACTTTAAGACATAAAAACTCAGCTTTAGCTATAAATTGTTCCCCTA
>CAKZKZ010000978.1 GCA_937124495.1 uncultured Dokdonia sp.
TGCATATCGTATTGATTAAAAAGTGTTTAGAGATGGATAAGTCTCAATAATACATTTTTTTTGTGATCATCATAAGTGTAGGATAATGGTATAGATATTACTTTTTTACACGTATGGTGTTTTTTTATGAATGTAAATTTAACTTGTATTTTTGTAAAAAAATCAAGCAAACATTAGTTTTTACCGATAAAATGCTTATTATTGCCGACGAAAAGCATGCAAAGTAATATACTATTAGTATATTTATAACGTTACAATTAAGTACATTTTAAATTATATACTTTTGTAGTCTATGAGCCCCAAACTCAAAAACTTACTTATGACAACATTCCTACTGGTTGTTACATACACTTCTATTGCGCAAGAAGTGGTTACTGGTGGTGGTCCAATGCCGCCTCCGCCTCCGCCTGCAGGTGAACGTATACCGTCACTTCCAGGTCTTGCTGTTCCGATAGATGAGAATATTGTGATTCTAGCGGTTTTAGGATTGCTTGTTGGTGTGGTGTATTTTTTAAAAAATCGTTTTTCTAAAGCGTAATTTAATAAGCTTCCGTAAGTCTTTTAACGTATTTTCCAATAACATCAAATTCTAGATTGACAATCGTGTCTTTTTGTATGCTTTTGAATATTGTATGTTCGTATGTGTAGGGTATAATCGCTACACTAAAACTGTTTTTTGTAGAATTTACAACAGTGAGGCTTACGCCATTTACAGTAATAGACCCTTTTTCTATAGTTACGTTAGATAGTTTTGGGTCGTAAGAAAAACTAAAACGCCAGCTTCCATCTTCTTCTTGTTTGTCGGTGCAAATTCCTATTTGATCTACATGGCCTTGTACGATATGACCATCTAGCCTTGCTCCTAGAACCATAGCACGTTCAAGATTTACTTCGTCATGAACTTTAAACGTGTGTAAATTTGTCTTTTCTAGTGTTTCTTTTATGGCTGTCACTGTATATTGATTGTCGTTTATTGATACGACGGTTAGACATACACCATTATGTGCGACACTTTGATCAATTTTAAGTTCTGGAGTGAGATGACTCTCAATAGTTAAGTGGATATTTTCTTGCTCTTTTTTGATTGTAATAATCTTACCTAAATCTTCGATAATGCCTGTGAACATGAATGACTATAATTTGGTTACTTTTGTGGTGTAAAAATACAAAACCCATAGCTGTTATATAATGAAGAAGGATCAAAAAATTAAAGTTGGTATATCTATAGGAGATCTTAATGGTATAGGAGCAGAAGTCGTATTTAAAACTTTTGCTGAAAGTATGATGTTAGATTTTTGTACACCCGTACTGTTTGCATCTGTTAAAACACTTTCATTTATAAAAAAAATATTGAGTAGCCAGATAAATTTATATGGAATAGATGCGATATCTAAAGCAGTAGATGGAAAAGTAAATGTGTATAATATTTGGAAAGAGCCCGTGAAGATTGAATTTGGAGAGGCGACAGAAGTAGCGGGTACATATGCGCTAAAATCATTTACAGAAGCAACGAAAGCTCTAAAAAAAGGAGAAATAGATGTTTTAGTGACTGCACCTATCAATAAAGCTACTATCCAGACAGAAGATTTTAAATTTCCAGGACATACAGATTACTTAGCTAAAGAGTTACAGGGTGATGCAATGATGCTTATGACTACAGAAAGCCTTAAGGTGGGCCTCCTTACGGATCATGTTGCTGTAAAGGATGTTTCTGCTGCTATAACCCCAGAAGTCATTACTCAAAAGGTAGAAACACTTTATAAAACATTGCAAAGTGATTTTGGGATTGGGTTGCCTAAAATAGCATTACTAGGGATTAATCCACATGTGGGAGATAATGGAGTTATAGGGGATGAAGATGATAATGTTCTTATTCCTACGTTAGAAAAGATAAGAAACACAGGAAAAATTGTGTATGGACCGTATGCAGCAGATAGTTTTTTTGGTTCTGGTAATTATAAAAATTTTGACGCTATTCTAGCAGCATATCATGATCAAGGTCTGATTCCTTTTAAAACACTTTCTTTTGGTAAAGGAGTGAATTATACGGCAGGTTTAGGTAAAATACGAACATCTCCAGATCACGGAACAGCTTACGAAATTGCGGGCAAAAATAAGGCAGATCATAGTTCTTTTAGAGAAGCTGTTTTTATGGCTATAGGTATATATAAGAAAAGGAATAATTATGCAGAACTCACAAAAAATGTGCTCAAGGTTTCTCCTAGGAAATCTGTAAATAAAGGACGTCAAGCGCCTAAAGATTCATAAATAGAAAACATTAGTTGCTTAAAGAACTGAAATCTATCAATAAAAATAAGGTAAGGGGTTTTTAAATAAATAAAATAATGTATCTTTGCACGCTCCTAACGGATGATGTGATGAAAGATTTGAAACTATTTACCATACAGTATGTAGGTTTAAAAGAAGGAGAACATAATTTTGAATATCAAATAGACAAGTCGTTCTTTGATTATTTTGAATTTGATGACTTTAATAGTGTAGCTATAAACGTAAGTCTTGACTTTGTGAAAAAGTCAACATTTATGCAGTTGTATTTTAAAGTAGATGGAAGTGTCAATGTAAATTGTGATCTTACTAATGAGCCTTATGATGAACCTATTCAAGGAGAGTTTGAGCTTGTTGTGAAATTTGGTCAAGAATATAATGATGAAAACGAAGAGATTCTTATTTTGCCATATGGAGAATATGAATTAAGCGTTGCTCAGTATATATATGAACTTGTCATACTATCAGTCCCAAACAAAAGGGTTCACCCTGGTGTTAAAGATGGAACATTAAAATCAGAAATACTTAATAAGCTAAAAGAATTAAGTTTAGGAGGTAAAGAAGAACAAGAAAATAACGATCAGTCAGAAACAGATCCCAGATGGGATTCATTAAGAAAACTATTAACAGATAAATAAGAGTACGTAATGGCACATCCTAAAAGAAAAATCTCCAAAACTAGAAGAGATAAAAGAAGAACACATTACAAAGCTGCTGTACCACAAATAGCTGTAGATCCTACAACAGGAGAAGCACACCTTTACCACAGAGCACACTGGCACGAAGGAAAATTATATTACAGAGGCCAAGTAGTTATTGATAGAACTGGAGACGAAATAGAAGCGTAAAACCTATCTATTTCTACATAGCACAAAAAACTCTCACAATGTGAGAGTTTTTTTTATAAATGTTTTTGGTAAAAAAAGTTAATTATTGGCTCGCTTTGGTCAATTTTTAGTATTTTTCACTCCATTTTATATCGTTTTCGCTATAAAACGAACAAACCTAACTGAAGCAAATGAATAAAATCTCAGCGGCAATTACAGCTGTAGGGGCATATGTTCCAGACTACGTGCTCACCAATAAAATTTTGGAGACCATGGTAGACACCAACGACGAGTGGATAACTAGCCGAACGGGTATTAAAGAACGTCGTATTCTCAAAGGAGAAGGTAAAGGTACTTCTTACCTTGCTATACAAGCTGCAAACAATTTACTTGAAAAAGCAAACCTAGATCCTTTAGAGATTGATATGGTTATTGTTGCTACGGCTACTCCAGATATGCCAGTTGCATCTACTGCTGTCTATACAGCAACGCAAATAGGTGCAACCAATGCTTTTGCATACGATCTTACTGCAGCTTGCTCAAGTTTCTTATATGGAATGTCTACGGCCTCTAGTTATATAGAGTCAGGACGCTATAAAAAAGTATTATTGATTGGAGCAGACAAGATGTCTTCTATTATTGATTATACAGATAGATCTACCTGTATTATTTTTGGAGATGGAGCAGGTGCTGTTCTTTTTGAACCTAATGAAGATGGATATGGATTTCAAGATGAAATTCTAAGATCTGATGGTGTAGGACGTGAGTTCTTGAAAATAGATGCAGGAGGTTCTATACTTCCAGCGTCTCATGAAACTTTAAACAATAAACAACATACCGTTTTTCAAGACGGTAGAACAGTATTTAAATATGCTGTTTCAAATATGGCCGATGTAAGTGAGAAAATCATGACCAGAAATAACCTAACTGGAGATGATGTAAGTTACCTTATAGCACATCAGGCTAATAAAAGGATAATAGATGCAACCGCAAAACGAATGAAACTTGATGAAGATAAAGTTTTGATCAATATTCATCGTTACGGTAATACAACATCAGCGACATTACCATTGCTGATGAGTGATTATGAAAACCAACTAAAAAAAGGAGACAAAATTATTTTTGCTGCTTTTGGTGGCGGATTTACGTGGGGATCAATTTATTTAAAATGGGCCTACAACTCCTAAAACAAAAACCTAAAAGACTAACAAACGCACTATGGATTTAAAAGAAATTCAAAACCTTATCAGATTTGTTGCAAAATCAGGCGCTAGTGAAGTAAAACTTGAAATGGATGATATTAAAATCACCATAAAGACTGGAAGTGATGATGATAAAATAGCTACGACAATGGTACAGCAAATACCAGGAATAGCAACTGTTCAGCATCAAGCACAACCTGTAGCACAAGTAGAAACAGCAGCTCCTGTAGCACCAGCTGCATCAGCAAAAGATGAAGATTCAAAGTACATTACTATAAAGTCACCTATCATAGGAACATTTTATCGTAAATCAGCTCCAGATAAACCTGCTTTTGTTGAAGTAGGGAAATCAATTTCAGAAGGAGATGTTCTTTGTGTCATTGAAGCGATGAAACTTTTTAACGAAATAGAAAGTGAAGTTTCTGGAACCATCGTAAAAGTGCTTGTAGACGATTCTTCTCCAGTAGAGTTTGATCAACCATTATTTTTAGTAGATCCATCATAACCCCTTACGGGTATTTTTAATGTATTAGGGAGAAGTACGCTTTCGCGAAAGCGAATAATGAATCATTTATAAAAGCACTACTTCCTGAAAAATAAATTGAACACCTATGTTTAAGAAAATACTTATTGCAAATAGAGGCGAGATCGCTCTGCGCGTCATACGTACGTGTAAGGAGATGGGAATAAAAACAGTTGCTGTATACTCAACAGCAGATGAAGAAAGTCTTCATGTTAAGTTTGCAGATGAAGCGGTTTGTATAGGACCTCCTCCTAGTCACGAATCTTATCTGAAAATGGCAAATATTATTGCAGCTGCAGAAATTACAAATGCAGATGCTATTCATCCAGGTTATGGATTTCTCTCTGAAAATGCAAAATTTTCTAAAATCTGTGAAGAGCACGACATAAAATTTATTGGAGCTACTGCAGAGATGATTAATAAAATGGGAGATAAGGCTAGTGCCAAAGAAACCATGAAAGCTGCAGGTGTGCCTTGTGTACCTGGGTCTGAAGGAATTATAGCCGATTTTGATGAATGCCAAAAACTTGCTCTAGAAGTAGGGTACCCAGTAATGCTTAAAGCAACTGCTGGAGGTGGAGGAAAAGGAATGCGTGCTGTATGGAAAGAAGATGAATTAAAAAAAGCTTGGGAAGATGCTCGGCAAGAGAGTGCTGCTGCCTTTGGTAATGATGGGATGTATATGGAAAAACTCATTGAAGAGCCACGCCATATAGAAATTCAGATTGTAGGAGATAGCAAAGGGAAAGCCTGTCACTTATCAGAAAGAGATTGCTCAGTACAACGTCGCCATCAAAAATTAACAGAAGAGACTCCCTCTCCATTTATGACAGATAAGCTGCGTAAAGATATGGGAGATGCTGCTGTACGTGCTGCAGAATTTATCAAATATGAAGGAGCGGGAACGGTTGAATTCTTAGTAGACAAGCATCGTAACTTCTACTTTATGGAGATGAATACACGTATTCAAGTGGAGCACCCTATTACAGAACAAGTGGTAGATTATGATTTAATACGGGAGCAAATTCTTGCTGCGGCAGGAGTTCCAATTTCTGGGAAAAATTATTTTCCACAATTACATGCTATAGAATGCCGTATAAACGCAGAGGATCCTTTCAACGACTTTAGACCTTCTCCAGGACGTATTACAACATTACACGCACCAGGTGGACACGGAATACGTATAGATACCCATGTGTATAGTGGATATATGATTCCTCCGAATTATGACTCGATGATCGCAAAATTAATTACGACGGCACAAACACGTGAAGAAGCAATTAATAAAATGAAACGAGCGCTTGATGAGTTTGTTATTGAGGGAATAAAAACAACCATTCCTTTCCATAGACAATTAATGGAGCATCCAGATTATATTTCTGGAAATTATACAACAAAATTTATGGAAGACTTTGTTATGAATCCAGAAGCATAATTAATAAAATATAGTATTCAAAAGCCAACCGCAAGGTTGGCTTTTTTTATTTAGAAAATGTTGTGATTATTTTTTGCATATGATCTCTATCTTTATAGTATACTTGATATAAAAAATGGAAGAGAAAAAGATTTTAATTTTAGATTATTCTGTAGATAGATTAGAAACACCTACGATTAAAAGTTGTCTGACTGAAAAGTATTGGAATGTATCTTCTTTATTCATAGATACAGAAGCATCATTTCCAGATGATTTAATAGAGAACGAGTATACCCATATTATCCATACTGGATCTGCACTATCTATACAAGATGAAGCTCCTTTTACAGAAAAGGCAATACAGTATATCCAGGATGCTAGAGATAAAGGGATCTGGCAAATGGGAATCTGTTATGGTCATCAATTAGTGTGTAAAGCTTTGGTAGGATCTCATGCGGTTAGATCTTCTCCGCATGGTTTTGAAGTAGGTTGGGGAAGTGTGAATTTTGTAAATAATGCAGAGGATATACTTCATCTTAATGGACAAGAAAATGTCTGGCAACATCATTTTGATGAAGTTGTAGAATTACCCGAAGGTTCCGAAATTTTAGCAACAAATAATCATTCAGCGATACAAGCGTATATAAATTATAATGAACGTTTATTAGGAACACAATTTCATCCTGAGTTTACTAAAGAGGCAGGAGATGCTTATTTCTTACATGATCGAACATTTATAGAAAAGAATAATGTAAATGTAGATGAGTTGGTTGCAAGTTGTCCTTCTTTTGATACAGCAAAGGTGTTCTTTACGTATTTTCTTTCTCAAGAATAATTCTTCTGCATGTATTTAGGTAGGGAATAAGGTAATTAAGTATGCGGCGATGTATAGGTTTACTTAAAGTCACACTATGTCATAATGTAAAACTTATTAAAAAGGTAGTGCGTATATAGTATGAAAAAACCGCCTCTTTTGAGGCGGTTTTTATTTGATTTTTGCTTTCGTACTCCGTACTACTTCGCTTACGCGAAAAGAAAGCGATATATACGATGAGATTAACTTACTTTTTTGTCGTTTACATAATCCATAAGATCTACATCGTTTCCTAATAATACATCTGTAGGGTTAATACGACCTTCTAAAGGACCATTTTCTAATTTAAGTACACCACGAGGACATACCGCAGAACATACACCACATCCCACACAACTAGAGCGTATAATGTTTTCTCCTTTTTGTGCATAGGCTCTTACATCAATTCCCATCTCACAATAGGTAGAACAATTACCACAAGAGATACATTGACCTCCATTTGTAGTAATTCTAAATCTTGATTTGAAACGTTGTACAAAACCTAAATAAGCGGCTAGAGGGCATCCAAAACGACACCATACTCTGTTTCCGAAAATAGGATAGAATCCGGTACCTATAACACCAGCAAACCAAGCGCCAATGAGTACGCTATATGCATCTTTAATCCAATTGGCTGGAATACCTATAAAAGAAGATGCTCCTGTGAAATAACAATAAAGTGTTACTAAAGTCATGACTAAAGAGAACACTAAAACGGAGTGTATAAGCCAACGTTCTAACTTCCAAGAAATCATTTTTTTACTGGAATTGTGTCTATATGGATCTCCAAGGGTTTCTGCTAAACCACCACAACCACATACCCAGCTACAATACCATCTTTTTCCGAAGAAATAAACCATAACAGGAACGATCACTACCGTAAGAACAATACCCCATACCAATATAAATAAACCAATTCCACCACTATTTATTAATGAATCTAAATTCCAATCAAAAAAGAAATCATAATCTAATGGAAATGCATTTTTAAAATCATACGCAGGCATATTAAGGCTTGTCATAATTTCAGGAATCAAGAATGCAATAACAATCTGAAAGAAAAGTACAGATGTCGTTCTAACAACCTGATATTTGTTGTGACGATATTTAATATACATGCGTACTGCCATGACTAACATGATCACACAATAAAGG
>CAKZKZ010000979.1 GCA_937124495.1 uncultured Dokdonia sp.
GTGCTTCGCGAAAATCAGAATAGCCTACCATAGGCCCTGACTGTAATAAGTCCGCTTGCGCGAAAACGGATAGAGAAATAAAAATACTAACTAAAAAAGAAAGGATCGTACGATTCATAGGTGGTTATTTTATGCAAAGTTTTTAAAAAGAAAGGATATATATGTTATGCTAGTATTAAAAGTAAGGTATAAATATATCTGTTAAAAATACGTATCCATTTTTTTGTAGAAAAAATGGTATCTTAAAGTATTAAATAATTGATTATGAAAAAACAATTACTTCTTATCGTATCGATATGTTTAATAATATCTCAAAGTGTGCTTGCGCAAGATCCTATTCTTTTTCAAGGTACATGGGAATTAGAATCTTTAGTTTTAGATGGAGAAGCGTTTTCTCCACCCTTTAATGATGAGATAGATACGGTAGGGCTTACTTTTGAAGATGAAGAAGGAGCAGATATATTTAATAGTTGGGTTTGTAATAGTTTTTTTGCATCTATAAATTTTGAAGAAGGAGGTGATGAATCGGATTTTTCATTTTCGTTTACAGAAGATTATAGCATAACATTAATTGAATGTGATTTAGCAGAAAACACCATTTTTGAAAATCAGTATTTTAATTTTTATTTGAATACGATGCAGGATCCATTTGAATATATCATCGAATTTCTTGGAAATAATCCAACATTAATTATAACTGCTTCCAATGGTGATGCTGCTGTATATGGAAATCCGACATTATCTGCAAGTGATTTTATAAAACCTTCTTTTTCTATATATCCAAATCCTTCGAGTGATCAATTATATATTAACACAAACCAAGACACCGGAGATTATAAGATAACGGTATTTGATATTCAAGGAAAACAACATCTCACAACTTCAAAAGAGACGCTGATTTCAAATCCTTTACAGATTCAGGATTGGGCATCAGGTGTCTATTTTATACGTATAGAAGATCAAAATGGAGTGATGACTACAAAACGATTTATTAAAAACTAAACCCCATTCTTTTATAAAAAGAGTACTTTTGAGTGATAACAATCAGGTATGGCATCACACAATACTCCGCTTACATCTCTTGAACAAGAAGTCCCGTATTATGCTGTTATTTTCACAAGTATCCAGACAAGTATTACTCGTGAATATGGAATGGCAGCGCAACACATGGAAGAACTTGCACAACAAATGCCAGGTTTCTTAGGAATAGATCACGCTCGTAGCGACATAGGCATTACCATCTCTTATTGGAAGACCCTAGAAGATATTTCCCGTTGGAAAGCCCAAAGAGATCATCAAGCTGTACAGGCAAAAGGAAGAAACACTTGGTATGAAGGATATACCGTACGTGTTTGTAAAGTAGAACGGGAGTATAATTTTTCTAAACTTCACTAGAAAGAATGTGATTCCTCTCCCTCTGGAAGAGGTTAGGTGAGGGAAAAATGTTAAATCCATCCCAAATGTTAAAATTCATATACTACACATTTTAACATTTACGTTAGCCCTATGAAATCACTTTTGTTTTTCTCATCGTAATCAGAAAAACAAAAATGATTTCAACAACCACTCGAATTTCTATACTCATTTTATATGTTGATTTGACCAATCTCAATGTGTAAAAGCATCAATTTAATTTCATATTCATCTGTTTAAAATCTGTTATCTTTAGTAACACATTTTAAATTCCTTTTTATCTGTTTTGGCTCTTTTAGGGCAAGAGATAGAGAGGATACCTAACACCATCATTATGCGTAAAATTCATCTTCTTCTCGCCGTCATCTTACCTCTTTTTTTTATCACTTGTGATAAAAAAGGAAACGAACAACCTACAGATAACTTGTTCAAATACAAAGAGTATATCTCGTATGCCACAAGTGGTAGGCAGTCTATAGCAAACCCTATAAACATACGAGTGGCAAAGGCATTGACACAATTTGAAGTAGATCAAGAAATCCCTTCAGATATCTTAAAGATATCGCCTAAAACGTCTGGAAAACTCACAATTTCAGGACAACGAACACTAACTTTTGTGCCTGATAAGCTTCTCGATACGGATACAGAATATGCAGTGACATTACATTTGGATAAATTATATGATGACCTACCCAAAGAAATGCGTACGTATGCATTTAGTTTCAAAACCATTACACCAGATTTTAAAGTAGATCTTGGGGCATTACAATCGTATGATAGGAGGTATCAATATGTAGAAGGTCAGATAGAGGGTGCTGATGTAATTGCTTTCGCGAAAGCAAAACAATTGATAAACGCCACTCAAAAAGGAAAACCATTATCAATTACGTGGCTCAGTGATGGTACTGCAACTCGATATCATGCATTTAAAATAGATAGTATTTATAGAGAAGAAGAAGACGCACATATTCAAGTAGCGTGGGATGGAAATGCCATTGAAGCCAAAGAAACCAAAGGTGAAAACGAAGTGCTTATTCCTGGGCGTAATAATTTCAAAATTGTAAATATCAAACAGACGTTAGGGGCAAATGCTTCCTTAGCAATCAATTTTTCAGACCCAGTGCAAGAAAAACAGAATTTTAGAGGTTTGGTGACGATGCAACGCGCAGGTAATTTGCGTTTTGAAGTAGATGGAAATGTATTACATGTGTATCCAGAAAATAAGATTGTTGGAAAATCATTGGTAGAAGTTTTTCAAGGAATTAAAAGCACTGATGGATATAAACTGAAAACTCCTTTTGCAGAAACTGTTTCTTTTGAGCAATTAAAACCGGGAGTTCGTGCGATTACAAATGGTGTTATTTTACCTAATTCCGGAAATAACCCGTTCTATTTTGAGGCTGTTAATCTAAGCCATGTAGATGTACGTATTATTAAGATATTTGAAAGTAATGTGCTAGAATACCTACAAGAAAATAATCTAGATAGTAACAACAGCTATGGGTTAAAACAAGTTGGAAGACGTGTAGCTAAGAAAACCATCAACTTACAGGATGGTAACTTCTCATCTGGAGATGTAGGGGATAGTCAGTGGCGAGTTCATGGTATTGATCTTTCAAAGATTTTCCAGGCCGATCCAGGTGCTTTATATCGTGTAGAGATCAGTTATAAGCAAAGTTATGTCGCATACGAATGTGTAGACGATGGAACCGATGTAGAAGAAGATACATACGATGATTATTATGAAGAGGATTATTATGATGAAGACTATACAGAAGCAGAAAGTGCTAATGAAGACGAACGTGAAGAACAATACTGGGATAATAGAATTTATCGTTGGCGTAATCAAGTATATAATTGGAGGCAAGAAGACAACCCTTGTCACCCTGCCTATTACCAAGAAAGTCGGTTTATACAAAGTAATATTCTAGGCTCGGATCTTGCCCTGATTGTCAAAAAAGGAAAAGATAATGGCTATCATTTTGCAGCGACAGATATTGTGACGACTACGCCAGAAGCCAACACAAAAATCACCTTATATAATTATCAAAAACAACCTATAGGAACGGTTACGACAGATGCTACAGGACTTGCAAGTGTAACACCAAAAGGATATGCTGTGTATGCGGTAGCTCAAAAAGGAGCGAACTATGCATATTTAAAAATTGAAGATGGGAATGCGCTTTCTATGAGTAAATTTGATATCTCCGGAAAACAATTACAAAAAGGACTTAAAGGATTTATATATGCCGAACGAGGTGTACATCGCCCAGGCGATAGCATCCACCTTTCCTTTGTGTTGAATGATGCTAATAATCCGTTGCCTAAGGATCATCCTGTCAAGTTAGAAGTCACAGATGCTAGAGGGAAACTGACCTATCGTAAAGTGTTAACTTCAAATACAGCACCACAAGCAGGAAAAGGAAAAGCATTGAATAATGTGTATTATTTCCCAATCACAACAGCACCTACAGCACCTACTGGAAATTGGAACGCAACGATTAGCGTAGGAGGTGCCAGCTTTTCTAAAACACTCAAAGTTGAAACCATCAAACCGAATCGCTTAAAAGTCAATTTGGATTTTGAAGATGATATTATAAATGCGAGTGGTAACTTAGAAGGAACGGCAAGCGTCAATTGGTTGCATGGGGCACCGGCACGTAATCTTAAAATTAAAACAGATGCTACCATACGTAGTTCCAACAGTGGCTTTAAAACCTTTCCTAATTATAATTTCTTTGATCCTATTCGTAGTTTTAATGAAGTAGGTTTGACGGTGCTTGATGGGCAATTAAATGAAGAAGGCGTTACACAAATCAGCCAAAAACTAAACCTTAGTGAGCGTGCTCCAGGCATGCTTAGAGGAACGTTTGTGACCAAAGCGTATGAAGGTGGAGGAGATTTCTCATTAGATGTAGTGACCAAAGATATCGCGCCTTTTGATCATTTTGTAGGATTACAATCTCCTAAAGGACGTGCGTACGGAAGTTACTTTACAGATGATAATACTGAGTTTGACGTAGTGACGACTGATGCTCAAGGAAAAGCAATTGGGAGCAGAACACTAGAGGTAAAAGTATTTAAAATGAGCTGGCGCTGGTGGTGGAGTCGGGGTCGCGATAACTATTCTAATTATGAAGTAGGAACCGTACATAGAGCCGTAGAAGATTTTAAAGTAACGACAGGAAGCAACGCAAAAACCACTTATACG
>CAKZKZ010000980.1 GCA_937124495.1 uncultured Dokdonia sp.
GGTGTGATACCTGCTGTGATGATGTATTATATGGTCATTGAAAATCACGATGCCAACTTTGAAGACATCAAAAAATATATGCTTGTTGCTGGAGAAATAGGAAGTCTCTTTAAAAAAGGCGCCACCATCTCTGCTGCGATGGGAGGATGCCAAGCAGAAATAGGCGTTTCAAGTGCCATGGCTGCCGGGGCACTTACCGAGCTTATGGGAGGAACACCAGAACAAGTACTCATGGCCGCAGAAATCGCCATGGAACATCATCTAGGTCTTACCTGTGATCCTATAGGAGGGCTTGTACAAATCCCTTGTATTGAACGTAATGCCATGGGAGCGATCAAAGCGATCAATGCCTGCGAAATGGCCCTAGATACAGATGCTGCCAATGCCAAAGTACCATTAGATAAAGTCATAGAAACCATGTGGCAAACGGCTCAAGATATGAATACAAAATATAAAGAAACCAGTGAAGGTGGCCTCGCTGTTAATGTAGGGATGGCAGATTGTTAAACCTGAAATACGTAAAAAGTTATCTTTAACTAATAATATACAAAAAGCAAAAGCTAAGGAAAGATATACCTTCCTTAGCTTTCTATCAAAATCAAACAAACTTAATCTATTATTATATCGCTACGATACCTTGTGTATTTGTATCTGGTAAATTATTAGATTCTTCAGAGATAAATTCTAACGACTGTCCATTTACTCTATAGATTCCGATAGTACCATCCAATCCATAGAGTTGGTATAAGTACTGTCCATCATCAGAAATCCACATATCAATCCATCCTTGTGTATTTGCAAATGCATCAGGACCATTATCTGCTCCTCCTGTTCCTGTTCCTTGAGCCGCTGTCTGATCTAATAATGTCACAGCACCGTTATCAAAGCTATACGAAGCTAAACCTGCTTCAATAGCATTAGATACAAAGAAGGTGTTTCCATCTGCTGTGAAATCTAACCAACAAGCTGTTCTTCCTGTATTTCCTTCCCCAGAACGTACGTCTAATGTGATAGGCGTTAAGCTACCATCGCCTTGTATTTGCCAAGTAGATACAGATCCATCTTGTAATGCAGGAAATGCAGGTGGCATTCCATTAGGTTGAAATTCTCTTGCCTCTGTGACCACAACATAGTTATTGCCTACCACTTGAAAACCAATCGCAGAAGGTAAGTTTCTTCCGTCTGCATTATCTCTTAATGTAGAGGTTGCTGTTCCCCATGCATTGGTACTTAAAGCACCATCTGCTCCTACATTATATACGGTCACCTCATCTTCACTTCCAGATCCTAAAGCCGCAGCTCCAGAGTTTATAGACGTAATCACTAACCATTGCCCATCTGGTGAAAACTGCACAGCAGAAGGTCTTATTGGTAAATCTCTTGTAGATCCTGGAATGGCTTGTAACGATCCATCTTCTAGTAACCAATATCCAGTAACTGTTCCTTGATGCATAGGCTCTCCTCCTGCTAAAAATTCTGGACGTGTAATATTAGATACATAAATAAGTCCTTTGGTTCCTGCAACAGTCACTTGTCCTGTGGTTGCAATACTATTAGGACCAATAGCACCTGTACTTAAAGGCTCTCCAACTGCTTCTAAAGAAAAATCATCTGCGATATTAAAAGAAGTAATGGTATTACTTCCTGCATTTACGGCTAGTAAATTTTCGTTATCATCCGTTTTTGTCAATGCGTATGCAGAGATTAATGGATCAAGTCCTTCGCCTCCATCATAATCACCACCATTACCACCTGTAGCAAAAGGTCCGATAGGTGTTAATGAGCCGTCATCTGCTCTTCCATACGCTATAATCGTATTCGGTCCTTGTATGTTTCCAGCTATTTGCCCATCTCCATTGGTCATGGCATATACAGCACCTACAAAACTAACGGTATCATCATCGTCGTCATCGTCATCGTCCCCTTGTTCTTCTCCGTCTGGAGTGGGTGCATTATCGTCATCAGAATTACATGAGACAAAAGCTGTAGATAGTACTAAAAATGCAATCAGCATTATGTTGAATTTTTTCATTTTCTAGTGTTTTTAATTTTTGATTTTTGTGTACGTTTATTACAGTTAGATTTGGCCAGAACGATTGTAATAAATGTCAAAACAAGAAGTGTTTTCTTGCTCTTATCTTAGTGTTTAGAAAGTTTTCCTACTTACGTTAAAATAAATTCAAAAATCAACACATATGAAATTAGACTAAAAAAAATAACACATAACATACTCAAAATCAAATACTAACACTTGAAAGGGAAAAAAAGGTGTTTTTATTAAAAATGACATATTGACATTTTTAAATTAAAACATTAACACCTTTTAACATTATGATGTATAAAAAATAAAGAAAGTAATGTTAGCTATCTAACATAAATAAAAACTGTGACGTCAGATAATCCATAATTCTGCTATCTAGCACTTGTGAAGTGGGAAGTTTTTTTAGAGAAGAGAATTTTGAAATGAGAAGCTTTTAGGGATTTATGATTTTAGGTTTGGATTTTTTTTTGAATTTGAAACCCCATGCAAAGTGATTGAGTGATTTGATTTCGCCGAAAGGCAGAAAGAAAATAGCGTTGCACTGAGCCTGTCGAAGTGTATTGAAATCCCTGTGTGAAATTTGATCATCAAACAAAAGCAAAAAATAACAAATCAAGAGCAACTACCCTCGTTTCATACCACAACTTTCTCGATCTCTTGTATCAACGATATAAAAAATCTTCCATACATCATCTCGTTTAAAAAGTTGAAAGCTATTGGTTCCACAATGACTTAAATCGCCATTTACATAAAAAGAATAAGGTGTCCAGACGTTTGCCATACTCCCATCCATTTGGACTTTATAACTATCTATACGCTCCTCAAACTGAGTACTATCAGGAATCGAACAGATAGATGCTAGAAAGCCACTAAAGTCTTGTTTGCTTAAAACCACCTCTCCTGTTTGGTTTTTACCTATAGATTGCATGAGTATATTCTCATGTACCACACTTTTAATAATCGTAGAATCTTTTTTGTGAAAACCTACAAAAAAGCGTTCTACGAGTTGTTTCACTTCAGTTTCTTCTAAAGATGGTGATCCATTTTGTGCTGTGGCAATTTTCGCGAAAGCGAAAAAAACGAATCCAAAAACTATTCCCCAAATAATATATTTACCCTTCATAAAATTCATGATTCATATAGATATGTAATTTACTACTTTTGTATCATAAAACATAACCTTATGTCTGTTGCAAAAAAAGAATATAAACGTATTACTGTAAAATCGCTTACAGAAATGAAAAAACGTGGTGAGAAAATATCGATGCTTACCGCTTATGACTATACCATGGCAAAGATTGTAGATGGTGCGGGTATTGACGTAATTCTTGTGGGAGACAGTGCTTCTAACGTCATGGCAGGTCACGAGACAACACTTCCTATTACTTTAGATCAAATGATTTATCACGCTTCTTCTGTGATACGCGCGATAGATCGTGCATTGGTAGTGGTCGATCTTCCTTTTGGAAGTTATCAAAGTGACCCTAAAGAAGCCTTACGCTCTGCCATACGTATTATGAAAGAAAGTGGCGGTCATGCTATCAAAGTAGAAGGAGGAAAAGAAATTAAAGAAAGTGTAAAGCGTATTTTAAACGCAGGTATTCCCGTCATGGGGCACTTAGGCTTAACACCTCAATCTATTTATAAATTTGGTACGTACACCGTACGTGCTAAAGAAGAAGAAGAGGCTGCAAAGCTAAAAGAAGATGCACTTATGCTTGAAAGAGCGGGATGTTTTGCTATTGTTTTAGAAAAAGTACCTGCAAAACTCGCGCAAGAGGTAGCCGAAAGTTTAACCATTCCTATTATAGGAATAGGTGCTGGTGGTGGTGTAGATGGTCAAGTATTGGTAACACATGATATGCTAGGAATGACACATGAATTTAATCCTCGCTTTTTAAGAAGATATCTAGATATGTACACTTCCATGACCGATGCTTTTAAACAGTATGCTACCGATGTGAAGTCGCAAGATTTTCCAAATGAATCTGAACAGTATTGATTTTTCCGCTTTCGCGAAAAAGAAACAAGAATCAAAGGATGCAAGAATCAAGACGGTGAGCCGTGAGTCGTGAGTTTTCGCGAAAGCGAAAACGCATACAGTAAAAAAAGTGCAATTAAAAACCTTTGGGAGATTACTAAAAGGTACTCATGGTGCACTTGTTGGTTATCGTATAGAAAAAATTAAGATTAAAGATCCTGATGTTTTAGCGGTTAGTCAAGAGCCATATTACGCTCTGGAAAAGAAGTATGGGTGTATGTAAAAACCTATAAATTCTATTTTTTTACATTATATAGTTAGGATTCCTAATTAATTTATATATTTGCACTATTATTAATTATAAAAAACTAAAACAAATGAGTAAAGCCATTTTTTATCACGCAGGATGTCCTGTTTGCGTAAGTGCAGAAAGCGACATTATTAATTTACTAGGAGAAGAGAATCTAGACATTGTAGATATTGGTCAGGAAAGAAACAGAATTCCAGAAGCTGAAACTGCTGGTGTACAATCTGTACCTGCTCTTGTCACTCCTAATGGAAAT
>CAKZKZ010000981.1 GCA_937124495.1 uncultured Dokdonia sp.
TATTGTCAGCATGACTACAGTTCTGGGGCAATCCTATCGTAATGAAGGTAGTTATAACAGACTCGGTATACAAGCTAAACTTTTATATTCATCCATACAAACATCTGATCTTGAAGTGGATGGAAAAGAAGGTTTTCAAGGAGGATTCACAACCAGAGGACGTTTGTATAACAATTGGGGTCTCGTATATGGGATTGATTTTGTAAGTGCCAACCTTTCTGTACAAGGAGTAGGAGCAAGCCAAGCCATAGAGAACCAAATCGATTACGGAATTATAGGAGCACAGCTTAATGTTTTATTGAGTTATAATATTATAGGTCAAAATCTTGCTGTAGACTTCGGACCTGCGTTACTCGTCAATGGTAAAATGAAGCTTAAAGATAATGCGCAAGAAGACACAAGAATTGCTGGGTATACGAATTTAACAGGAAGTGATCTAGAAGAAATATCAACGATTAACCCTTTTGCCATAGTTGGCTTGACAGGAGGTTTTGAAAACGTACGCCTTTCGGTACAATATCAATATGGACTTACCAATATTCTTAATGGTCTTAATA
This sequence comes from uncultured Dokdonia sp., assembly GCA_937124495.1. Classification (GTDB taxonomy): domain Bacteria; phylum Bacteroidota; class Bacteroidia; order Flavobacteriales; family Flavobacteriaceae; genus Dokdonia. The sequence continues at coordinate 558 of CAKZKZ010000981.1, forward strand.
AACAAGAATTAGATCTTATAGATCCTGAGGCTAGAAATTTTAAAGGAACTGCCTCCTTTATTTCTGCCGGTGTTGTTTTCTATTTATAGAAATAATAGTGTGTATACACTAAAAAAGCCTTCACTGTTTTAGTGAAGGCTTTTTGTTTTGTAAGCATTTCTATTTTATAATGTAGCAATTGCTTTTTGTATACGAGCAATAGTTTCTTCTTTACCTATAGTTGTTGCAATGGCAAAAACATCAGGTCCTTGCATAGCTCCTACAAGACTTAATCGTAGGGGTTGCATCACTTTTCCAAAACCTAATTCGTTACTTGTAATCCATCCTTTTACAGCATCTTGAAGTGTTTGAGTGTCAAAAGCAGCTATACCTTCGATGACCGTAACCACTTTTTGCATAAGATCTCCAGTATCTTCTTTCCATCCTTTTTTAGCTGCTTTTTCATCATAAGATGTTGGAGCCGTAAAGAAATAACTTCCTAAGTTCCATAAATCAGATACAAAAACAGCGCGTTCTTTTATAAGCTCTGTAACGGTTGTTGCATACGCTAGAGAGGTGTCAACACCTTTCTCTGTAAGAAGCTCCATAAAACGTGCAGAAACAATCTCATTACTTGCTTCTTGTAAGTAATGTTGCTGAAACCATTTTGTCTTTTCTGGATCAAACTTAGCACCGGCTTTATTTACTCGAGCCAAATCAAAAGCTTGTATCAATTCTTCTAACGAAAAGATTTCTTGCTCTGTTCCCGGATTCCACCCTAAAAAGGCAAGCATATTCACCATCGCTTCTGGGAAATATCCATCTTCTCTATATCCTGAAGAGATTTCGTTGTTTTTAGGATCTTCCCATTGTAAAGGAAATACTGGAAAGCCTAATTTATCTCCATCACGTTTGCTTAATTTTCCTTTACCCACGGGCTTAAGGATTAAAGGAAGATGCGCAAACTTAGGCGCATCCCATCCAAAAGCACGATATAATAATATATGTAATGCCAATGACGGTAACCACTCTTCTCCACGTATCACATGTGTGATTTCCATAAGGTGATCATCTACAATATTTGCCAAATGATACGTAGGCATCCCATCTGATTTGAAAAGTACTTTATCATCTAGGACATTACTGTCTATTCTGATATCTCCACGAATCTCGTCTTGCAAATGCAAGATTTCATCTTGAGGTGATTTAAAACGAATTACATAATCTTCTCCTGCATCGATACGCTTTTGTACTTCTTCTTCAGAAAGCACTAAAGAGTTGTCAAGTTGCATACGATTATGCCAATTATAAATAAAAGTTTTCCCTTCCGCTTCTAGTTGGCTTCTTTGCGCTGTAAGCTGCTCTGCAGTATCAAAAGCATAATAAGCGTTTTCTGATTCTAATAACGCTTTCGCGAAAGCGGAATACATCTCCTTACGCTCACTTTGTCTATAAGGTCCGAAATCACCCTCACGGCCAGGTCCTTCATCGTAAGGAATCCCACACCAATCTAAACTTTCTTTGATGTAATCTTCGGCACCAGGAACATATCTATTCTGGTCTGTATCTTCGATACGAAGCACAAAAGTTCCGTTATGCTTTTTAGCAAAAAGGTAATTAAAAAGGGCAGTACGTACACCACCTATATGTAAAGGTCCTGTAGGACTAGGCGCAAAGCGCACTCGAACATTTTGAGACATAAATGTATGTTTTAAGGATGCAAAGATAGGAATTGCTAAGGCATTGTTTTTATGTAATACAACTAGTTTTTACTAAAACGATCTTAGGTAAATAAGTATAGGTGACTGTTTACTATTATCGGTAATACCTTCTAGGTTAACACCTAACAGTAAATTGATTCAATAAAATAATTATTATGAGAAAAAGATACTTTTTATTAGGATTTATAATGTGTTTGATGAGTTGTTCTGAGGAAGAAAGTGTAATAAACCAAATTCTCAATGCTGAAAGGGGAGCGTTTTTAAGAACACAGGATATTAGACAAGGAGAGTTATATGTAAACCAGCCAAACTCAACTTTTGAAATACAGTTAGAAGAAATGGATGATGAAGACGCATCGCTTGGTGATGATGTTCTCGACGAAGTCGCTGGTGAAGACGGTGACGACGACGATTCCGAAGAAGGGTTTGGTCATATCGATGAATCTGATGACGAAGAAGATGAGGAAGATGAAGAGTCTGATGACGAAGAAGATGAGGCTGGTCTAG
>CAKZKZ010000982.1 GCA_937124495.1 uncultured Dokdonia sp.
CTCCATTTGTAAAATATAAGGTCGGTAAGGAAAGACTTTGCTTTGCCATATTGTATAAGGTAGGAACAATGAGCGGCGAATTTTTAAAGTTGGAATTGGCGGTGTTTAATCCGCCAGCAATGGCATATACCTTGTCTTTTCCTGCAATAAAAGCACTGCCATCTTCAAAATCTAAAATAGCTTCTCCGTTGCTGATAGCAAAACTGCTACTCACAGATGGGTATTGGAAGTTTTTAATACGTGTATCAAACACATTACGATACAAAGGATGATCATAATTAATGGAGGTTACTAGACGTCCGCTTTCATATACATCACCAACTTGTAATCCTCCTAATCGAGCTAGTACTAGGTTATAATTAGAGGCTTCACCAGTTTCGTTTAGAATGCACAATACACTACCGCCATTTGTTACAAAGGTTGCAAGTGCATTGGTCAGTGCCTGGGATGGTGCTTTTATTTCATTAAGGATAATAAAATTATAATCAGGAATTTTGCTGTAATCTAGACTGTTGAGGTCGGTTGCTGTATAGTTAAATTCAGGAGCGGTGTAAATACGAGATAAAAACGACGCATCACCTTCATTAATAGAAAGTACTTTGATAGCTTGTACAGTATTATTGTTGAAATATAGCGTGTTGTCAAAGGCTAATAGAGGGTCATCTATGGTTAGTTTCCCTTTAAAATCTGTCTGACTATCAATATCAAATGCTACTTGTGCTTCTGTGGTTTCATTAAAAGAAGCCGTTGCTTTTGCAATGAGTTGTTCTCCGTTGTATAAAGAGATAGGCACATTGGTTTCTCTTCGTTCTTGTGTAGAGAGTGTCGCGATAAGTGATAGTTTATTGGTCTCTGATTGTACAGGATATACAGAATCTATGGCAATATTATTTTCAATCACAGGGCGTAATTGTACATAATGCAAGGACACATTCTCAATATCTAGAGTTTGTTGTTGTCCTTTGTCTTGAAAATCAGAAATCACAATCAGTTGTTTCTCGGTAGTCGGGTCTGAACTAAATTCTTTTTGTGCTTTTAATGCAATGGCTCCAGGTGTTAGTTGTTCGGCAGCATAGTCTAGTTGCAGTAAATTGTTGCGAGTATTCTTTACAGATATATTTTTAAATGTTTCTGTATTGGTGAGTAATGTAAACGTTTCTTCTTCTGGAATATTGACGATGAGGTCTTGCAATGCTTTTCTGAAAAGCTGTCCAGAAGCACCTTTGGCTTGCATGCTAAACGAATTGTCTAGATAGATCACCGTTTCTTTTTCTTTGGTCGCCGTATCACTTTGCGTAAAAAAGGGTTGTGCAAACGCTAGTACCATCATGGCAATAACTCCAAGACGGGTGAGTAATACGAGCCATTTTTTGATGGTATTACTTTTTCTGGTTTGAATACTTATTTGTTTCAGGAATGCAACATTGGTAAAGTCTTCTTTTTGAAACTTACGAAGCTGAAATAAGTGAACGAGAATAGGAATAATCAGTAAAAGTAAAGCGTAAAGTAATTCTGGATGTCTAAACTGCATTCCTACAAAAAGGGTTTTGTCAAAAGTAGGAAAAAAAGGAATGTGTCGGAAGGATTTATAATAGTAAAGCTATTGTTTTAATAGTATCTTAAGAGTTTGGTTGTTTTTACGCTTTCGCGAAAGCGTACTCAGGATAAAAATAATAGTGTCATAGTGGTTAGGTATATCATATATATAATCAGCTTAACATTAAAAGAAATCTCACAAGGCGCTCAGTTTCCTTTTAATATTTACACTTGTTATGCAATTTATCGTCACTTATACTTCGTTCTGCCAAAATGATGATGTTCGTTTTCATAAGGTATGATCTATTGATTTGGTATTAAGGGAGGGAATTTTAAGAAAAGAAGAAATAGAGAATAGAAATTCTATGTCTTAAAGCGAAGCAATCTTACGTCATATCTATGATAATAGAAGTTTTAGAAACCATTCAATTCCAGTTTAAAATGTATTATTGACAATACCACTTGTTAAAATATTTATAACAGATGCGTGTACATTCTAGAGCAAAACATAAGTTTTATATATTTGGTTGATAACATAGCCAATCAAAAATGAAAAAAATAACTACAATTCTTTTCGCAATCCTACTGAGCGTATCTGTTAATAGTCAAACCATAAAAGAAGTTTCTAGAACCTGGACGTCATTCTCTCAATCTATAGAAGTTAAAACAGATTCTATAAAGAAGTTTAAGATTATAGGGTACGCAAAAACTGAAACAAGCGATAAAAAAGCTTGGTCTGGAATTTGGGCGAGAGTAGATAATAAGCCTGAACAGGGGAGAGGATTTTTTGATAACATGCAAGATAGACCTATAAAGTCTAATTCATGGGCTGAATATACGGTTGAAGGGACGATAGATTCAAAATCTGAAAAACTTGTTTTTGGAGGTATTTGCTTGTATAATGGTAAGTTTTTCTTTGATAAATTTGAGCTTTATATAGAAGATGATACAGGAGAATATCAACCTGTAACAATTGATAATGCTAGTTTTGAAACAAAAATAACAGATAAAATTATTCCAGAATGGAGTCCAGGTGTTTCTTCAGATAACATTACTTTAGTTAAAGAGTTCGGATCGAGTTCTAATGAAGATCATGTAGATGGTGAGTATTCACTTTTAATAGAAGGGAAAGGAATCACAGATGATACAGGAAATCCTGAAGCTGGTCTTCCTAATATAGGTATTATTATCACGCTATTATACCTATTGTTAATCGTTCTTTCTTTGATGACACACTCCTCTTCAACAGATGATGATACGTGGTCTAGGGCCGGAAAGATTGGGTTTCGATTTTCATTCATCTATTTTCTTTTAATTATCTTTTTTCAAAATAACGGAGCCTATCCATTTTTTGAATATATAACTGAGAAGCCCGTCGAGTTGATGCAAAAATTTGCCACTTGGTTTGGTAAAGCTATTATGGGTATTCCTTATGATATTAATACAGGACCTAATGGAAGTGGAGATACTACGTACGATTATTTAGTTGTTTTTATCGTTTTTATAATCGCAATAATAGGTACTTTAATTTGGTCTCTTTTAGATAGAAAACGTCTTAATTATAAAAAACTATATTATTGGCTAACCACAGGAATGCGTTATTATGTTGGTTTAATGCTTATTGGTTATGGTTTGGTAAAGGTGATCCAGTTACAGTTTTCTCCACCTAGCTTTTATAGACTTATGGAAACCTATGGAGAGTCTTCTCCTATGGGATTAGCTTGGACTTTTTTAGTATTCTCAGAGGGCT
>CAKZKZ010000983.1 GCA_937124495.1 uncultured Dokdonia sp.
CAAACGACCTCATTACAAACACGATACGTCAAAATAATTTTGAATTAGGAAATCTCATTGTGCAAAACGGGATTTATCAGTATAACTTTAAGTTCTCTAATCCTTTACGTACACAAGAGGATATAGAAAATATCTATCTAACTGTAGAAGATCGTTTATTCCAGCTTAAGGATATTGCAACAGTAAAATTACAACCTAAGAAACAACGGGGAAGCGTGTTTTTAAATGGTGAACGTGTTATTGTTTTGTCAGTAATTAAACAGGCAGATGCTAAAGTGTATGAGTTACAAGAGCGTTTAGAAACGCTCATAAAATCATTGACTACCGATTATCCTCATGTAGTATTTAATACAAATCAAGATCAAACCAAATTACTTAAACTATCTATAGACAATTTAAAATCAAGTTTATGGATTGGAAGTAGTCTGGCTATTTTAATGATGTTCTTCTTTTTAAGAGATTTAAAATCTCCTGTTATTATAGGATTAAGTATACCCATGTCGCTTATTATAAGTATGTTGTTCATGTATCTCTTTGGAATCTCCATTAATATTATTTCCTTATCTGGCCTTATTCTTGGAGTAGGAATGATGATTGACAATGCTATTATTGTCATTGATAATATCACTCAAAAACTAACTTCTGGCATCCCTTTATTTGAGGCATGTGCAAAAGGAACCAACGAAATTATTACACCTCTTATTAGTTCTGTATTAACCACATGTTCTGTCTTTATTCCTTTGCTATTTTTAAGTGGTATTACTGGGGCTTTATTCTATGATCAAGCGTTAGCTGTTAGTATAGGTCTGGTTTCTTCTCTCTTGGTTTCCATTTTTATTATTCCTGTTATGTATGTACGATTACATGCCAAAAAATATAAGTTTGAAAAATGGTTTCAAAGCAACTTTAGAGCGCAATACCTAGAGACATTATATGAAAAAGGATATCATTTCTTTTTTAAGAAAAAATGGATTGTATATATCATAGCCCTTATTGGGAGTGGTCTCGCCGTTTTGTTCTTGAACATACTTCCATATACGCAACTTCCAGATTTAAATCAAAAAGAAGCGATTTTAACGATTGACTGGAATGCTAATATAACATTAGAAGAAAACCAACGTAGAATTCAAGAGATCATTCTTCCTATGGAGACTATTATACATCATTATAGTGTGTTAGGAGAGCAACAATTTGTGTTGCAAAGAGAGCAAACTAAAAGTTTTTCGGAAGCCGATGTGTATATTGAAGCAGCGACATCGTCTGATTTAATACGTATTCAACATGAAATCGAGATGGAGATTCAATCTAAGTACGCTTTCGCGAAAGCGTATTTCTCCTCTCCAAAAAATATTTTTGAATATATCTTTGGATCGGATCAAGATCAATTGAAAGCGCATGTGTATGCTAAAGATGGGTTAGAAATCCCAGCTGTAGACGATCTTCCAGTGATAGATCAATTATTCAATAATAAAACGAGCAGTAAAACGTCTTTAAAAGAAACGATTATTATTCAAATACTCTTTGAAAACATCTCACTTTATGGAGTGAGATATCAAGACCTTATTGATGAGTTAAAAACAGCATTAGGTGAACATACGATCGATGATTTAAAAACGGCTCAAAAGTTTATTCCTATAAAACTGAGTTATGATACAGTCAATCTAGAAAATACGTTGGAATCATTATTTATAGAAAACGAAAATCAAGAGTTTATTCCTGTAAAAAACTTACTTAAAATTCAAAATATCACTCAGTATAAAAACATTCATGCAGATCGAAGTGGAGAATTTCTCCCCTATGTTTTACATGCTGAAAATAAAATAGATACCGAAATGAATGTATTAAATAACCGATTTAAAACCAGTCCTTATCATGTTCGTTTTTCTGGAAGTTGGTTTGATATACAGGCTTTGAGTAAAGAGCTTCTTGTAGTCATTTTAATCGCAGTGTTATTGCTTTATTTTATCATGGCCGCTCAGTTTGAATCTTTATGGCAACCTTTTATTATTCTTTTGGAAATACCTATAGATATGGGTGGGGCATTATTTATGTTATGGCTTTTTGGGGGAACTATTAATATGATGGCTGCCATTGGTGTTGTAGTCATGAGTGGAATCATCATTAACGATAGTATCTTAAAACTACATACGATTAATCTTTTAAGAAAAGAGGGATATACGGTAGATGCTGCTATTAAAAAAGGGGGGACTATGCGGCTTAAGCCTATCTTAATGACTTCATTAACAACTATATTAGCTTTACTTCCTTTTTTATTTACAGATAGTTTGGGTAGTATATTACAGCGTCCTCTTGCTTTAACAGTGATAGGAGGGATGGTGATCGGGACCTTTGTGAGTCTTTATTTTATCCCACTGCTATATTCGTTTTTGACTAACATATTTGATCGTTGAATAGGATTTCTTTTCCCTTATCCTAGCCTTCTCCCAGAGGGAGAAGAAACTATACTTGAATTCCCTCCTAAGAAGGAGGGGTTAGGGGAATTTTATCTAATCGCAGGATAGGTTTCTGGATCTGCTTCATGCATCATCTCGTAGACTTTTTCAAAAATATCTTCGGCAGATGGTTTAGAGAAATAATCTCCATCAGTTCCATAGGCTGGTCTATGTGCTTTACCAGTCAAGGTTTGTGGTTTGCTATCTAAGTATTGATATGCATTTTGATCATCAAGGATGCTTTGTAATAAGTACGCACTTGCACCTCCAGGCATATCTTCATCTACGACAAGGATTCGGTTGGTTTTTTGTACACTTTTTACAACATCATGGTTGATATCAAATGGTAATAATGATTGTGCATCAATCACTTCGGCATTAATTCCTACGGTTAATAATTGTTGTGCAACTTCTTGTACAATACGTAAGGTACTTCCATAGGAAAGAATGGTGATATCAGAACCTTCTTTTACCGTTTCTACAACTCCAATAGGCGTTCGTATATCGCTTAGATTGCTTGGCATTGGTTCTTTAAGACGATATCCATTCAGACATTCTACGATTAAAGCGGGTTCATCACTTTCTAATAAAGTGTTGTAAAAACCTGCTGCTTTGGTCATATTACGAGGTGTTAAAATATACATACCTCTTAGTAAATGAATAGCAGCTGCCATTTGTGAGCCACTATGCCAGATGCCTTCTAGTCTATGTCCTCTGGTACGCACAATAAGCGGTGCTTTTTGTTTCCCATGAGTACGGTAACGTAAGGTGGCTAAGTCATCACTTAGTATTTGGATAGCATACAATAGATAATCTAAGTATTGTATTTCTGCAATAGGACGTAAGCCTCTCATGGCCATTCCGATTCCTTGTCCTATAATGGTCGCTTCGCGTATTCCTGTATCAGCTACACGCAATTCTCCGTATTTTTCTTGTAATCCTTCTAGTCCTTGGTTTACATCACCAATAGCTCCTGCATCTTCTCCAAAAACAAGGGTGTTAGGGTGTGTATTAAAGATGTTATCAAAGTTTTCACGTAAGATTACACGTCCATCTACCAGATTGCTTTCATCTCCATATGTTGCAGTTACTTCTGGAATTAAGGTGGCATTACTAGAAGTCTCACTATATAAATGAGCGCTATAATCTGGTTGTGTTTTTTCTATATATGATGTGATCCAGTCTTGAAGTATTTCTTTAGCTGGAGATGTTTCACCTATCACATAGTGTAAGGC
>CAKZKZ010000984.1 GCA_937124495.1 uncultured Dokdonia sp.
ATATAGGTATGACAATCAGTATGCTGGTTTTTAGTTATAAAATGATTCAATTTAAGCGCCTTTTTCGTTTTAAAGAAAAAGGAAAACGCGTTATTATTTTACCAGAAAGTACACAAGCATTTACCTTTTTTAATTATGTGTTTCTGGGAGATAAGTTAAGTCCGCTTTCGCGAAAGCGTATACTAGCACATGAACGTATACATATGAAGCAAAAGCATACGTTGGATCTTATGTTTTTCGAAGCCTTGCGTATTGTATTTTGGTTTAATCCATTAATGTATTTGTTTCAAAAAGAAATTACACTCGTACATGAGTACTTAGCTGACGGATATGCTGTAGGACACACCTCAAAGAAGCAGTATTATGAAGAATTACTCAATACAGCTTTTGATACCAAACAATTTTCATTCATCAATCCATTTTTCAATCATTCAATCATAAAAAAAAGAATTATTATGTTACAGAAAACAAAATCAAAACAAATTGCAAAAGCAAAATATTTATTCTTGTTACCAGCACTTTTTTCAATACTAGTGTACACGGCTTGTTCAGATGCTCAAGCACGTGGAGCAGGATATACTGCCTCAGACAGTGAAATTATTAAGAATATTGAAGTGCTAAAGAATTCTATTGCAAAACAAGGAGAGTTGTCTGAAGAAGAAGAACGAGCTCTTAAAGTGTTAACCGCTGTTACTAGCAACGATAAGGATATTTTAAAAGATAGCACCTATGATGATGTGTTAAACGATCTAGATATTCCATTTGGTGTCGTAGATCAGGTGCCTACTTTTAAAGAATGTTCTGGTACCAAAGACGCCATAAAAAAATGCACAACTCAAACCATGTCTAAACTTGTAAATAAGGAGTTTAATATGAATTTGCCAAAAGAATTAGACCTAAAAGGAGTTAATCGACTTGTTGTTGTTTTTAAGATAGATGTCACTGGAAATATCGTAAATATACGTGCCCGTGGAAATCACCCTAAGCTAGAAGAAGAAGCTGTTAGAGTGATGAAAACCTTACCTCAAATGGTACCAGGAAAGCAAGACGGTAAAACAGTTGGTGTATTATATAACCTCCCTATATCTTTTCAAGTTAAGTAATGTTGGATTACTAAGAAAAGAGAAAAGCACTATCGTATTCTAGAACTAAACAAGGTTCTTAAAGAAAAAATGAAAGAATAGTTTATTCATGGTATTATTACATTTAAACAGAGACTGAAGACACTAAAAACAAATGAGAAGATCACTATTTATAATGGCACTTTTAAGCATGCATTTTTATGCTACAGCACAATTTTCTCAAAACGAGGAAAAACAAATTGTTGTAGGTGCCGTTGATTCTCTATTTTCAGAAACACTCCATGAGCAACGGGAGATTTGGGTACATGTTCCAGAAAAAATGGAAGAGGGTAAAAAGTACCCTGTTATTTATGTACTAGATGGAGCGGGTCATTTTTATACAGTTACTGGTATTCTAAAACTCTTAGAGAAATGGAATGTACCCAAATCGATTGTTGTAGGAATTCCAAATACAGACAGAACAAGAGATTTTACACCTACAAACGTTGCGTTTCAACGAGGTCAAAAATCAGAAACTTCTGGAGGCGCTCCTAAGTTTATAAAATTTATTCAAGAAGAATTAAAACCTTATGTAAAGAGTAAGTATCCTATAGATACAATGAGTACTATCATAGGGCACTCTACTGGAGGTCTTTTTGTCTTGTACGCATATACACATCATTCAGATGTTTTTGATAATTACGTAGCAATTGATCCAAGTCTTTGGTGGGATAAAGAAAAATTAGTGAAACAATCTGAGAGGTTACTTAATAATGCATCAACGTATCAAAACAAGTCATTGTATGTTGCAGCAGCTAATAGTACAGGTATAGATACAGTTAAGATACGAAAACTAAAATCTGTACCCACAGAAATGTTAAGAGCAAACCTTCACTTTCATGATATATTGGTTCAACATAAAAGTCATTTAGAATTTACTTGGGATTATCAAGGAAATGAAGATCATGGGAGTGTAGTAGTACCAGCAATGTATAATGGTTTAAGAGCAGCGTTTTCATGGTACCCATTCCCAGAAAGGTGGAGATTCAATACACCTAAAGCATACTCAGCGAAAGAATTGACAGAACCTTTTTATGCTCATTTTGAAGAGGTAAGTAAGCGTTTTAAACGCGAAATAAAACCTGAATGGCAGTTCATAAATGATGTGGGATTTTTTATACTAACATCACATAAATTACCTAAAAAAGCACAAGCATATTTAGAAATGAATCTGAAGTATTATCCCAATGAGTCAAGAAGTTATGTTGCTATGGGAGATTACTATACCCTACGAAAGAATAAGAACGAAGCCATAAAGCATTTTGAAAAAGCCATTGCAATAGATGGTAATAAAGAGGCTCAAGTAAAATTAAACACATTAAATAAGGGGAAATAAAAACGGTTTTATACACCCTTCCTATAAAAAAGAATGTTATGGAAAGATATATTATAGAAGTGCTATGTTTTCAAGCTATATTTTTAGTGGGATATAGGCTGTTTTTGAAAAAAGAAACCTTTTTTCTTTACAATCGATTGTATTTAATAATAACACCATTGCTCGCTATGGTGCTTCCATTCTTAAAAATAGCAGCCTTACAATCGGTGGTTCCTGTTCAAGGATTTGTAGAATTACTTCCAGAAATTGTGGTAGGAACACCGTTAGAAAGTACGACAGAAACATCTGAAGTTTCTTCTAGTGTATTCACTCTAAGTTGGCAATTCATCTACTTTGTGGGAATAGGCATAAGCTTTCTCATTTTTGGATATAAAATGATCCAATTTGTCCGCTTATTTAAATATAGAAAACAAGGAGAACGTGTGATTACCCTTCCAGGGACAAATGAAGCATTTACTTTTTTGAAATATGTTTTTTTAGGAGA
>CAKZKZ010000985.1 GCA_937124495.1 uncultured Dokdonia sp.
CAATCACAAACTTTTCAATAGCCATTGCCACCGCATCTTCTTTATTGGTAAATGCACTTGTGTAATTTGCGATTGCTTTCAGTTGCTCTGTGGCATTGGCTACTGCGACGCCAAGTCCAGCATGCTTGATGAGTTCTTCGTCATTATGATTATCTCCAAAGGCAATAACTTTGTCCATTCCAAAATCAAATTGGTGTTTTAATAAAATACGTAGGGCTTTTGCTTTATCTATATACTTCGGTGTGATTTCAAGATAGGTGTCTTTAGACCTATATAAATGAACTTCATCATTGTATACACCCGAAAGATGCGTTACGATGCTATCTATTTCTGTAGCTTCTCCCATACACATGAGTTTCTGGGGAGCTCTTCGCGTGGTGTTGAGTGTTTCAAGACTGTTTAGAGCAGGTTGATACGTTGGGGTGACTCTTGTATTATTTATTTCGCGTAAACTCCAAAAATCATCTTGATCAGTATACCAGTCATCATCTGCATAAATACTAAGATTATAAGTATGCTTTGCGTGATGTGGTAGCAAAACTTCTAAAACTTGCAAAGGCATAGTATTACTTTCTATACATACACCGTTTTTACCTAAAATAAGACCTCCATTATACGCAATAAGAGGTGCATTTTGAATACCTAATCCTTCTTGTAAATAATGCATGGCACTCGGCATACGAGATGAAGCAAGTACAGTGCCTATGTCCGCTTTCGCGAAAGCGTTTACAGTAGCATTACTCAAATACCGATCTGCATTCAGTAAGGTACCGTCTATATCTGTGCAAATGAGGTTATAGTTCATTATAATTCAATCCATTTTCCATCCACTAATCTTTCTAATTTTCCCCATGCAGGATTTCCATTTAATCTTCCTTTTACACGTACAGGAGAAATCCAATCTTCTTGACAATTTTCATACGGGATGTCTATTTCTTTCCAATCTTCTTTTTGAATTCCATAATCTTCTCCCATTTCATAGGCATCATCAAGTTCGTTATAATGACAATCCCAAGAACAAGAAGAATCTTCTTTACTGTCATAACCAAAAACAAATACGCCATCATTAGGCCCTTTATCATAAATCATCAATCGAATAGCATTTGCATTTGGTATTTTAACGGATGCAATTTTTCTCATTCTCTTAATTTGTGTTCAGATATATTGACTGGTTATAAGGAGTTTGTCTTTTACCCATTCAAAGGCTTATACGCCATCACTTTTATTTCAACCACTAAGTTTGGATGTGGTAATTGATGTACAGCTACCGTGGTGCGAGCAGGCCCTGTCTCTTTGTTAAAGTATTCTCCATATACTTGGTTATACCCGCCAAAATCATTCATGTTGACTAGAAAAGAAGTCACATCAACCACATCTGCCATCGTTGCATTTTCAGTAGCGAGGTAATCTTTGATGTTTTCTAATACGGCACGCGTTTGCTCTTTAATATCAAGATGCATTGTACCCATTTCATCTATTTTGTTAACCCCTGCAAAGGTATTGTCAGGAAGTCTGCTACTTGTTCCGGAAATGAATAAAAAATCTCCGGCACGTTTTACATGTGGATATGCTCCTCGCGGACTCGCTTTACCTTCTACTAAATTACTGCTCATGGTTATAAGTTTTCGACAATAGCATCATCATGCAATATGTCATTGGTTTCTTTTTGTATTTTTTCTAGTTTCGCTTTAAGCGAAAGATCCTCAGGAAGTGCTCCTTCATCTAGTAAGCTTAGTATCGCTTTATCTTGTGCTCTTCCTCGTAACATCGCCTCTCTATACCCTATAGCTTCATTCAAAGTCACACGGCTATACTTGGCGTACTATTCTTCTGGACAATC
>CAKZKZ010000986.1 GCA_937124495.1 uncultured Dokdonia sp.
TAACAACATCTGAGACAACAACGTTTTCTTGTGGATATAAAGGGAATTTCTTTAATTGATAATATTGACATATTTCTAAGTAATTGTCATTAGTAAGATCTTGATACCTATATATTTTAAAATCTTCTAGTGATTTTGGTTCTTGCAGATCTGTACCATTCAAAATTTCAGTTTGCGCTATGTAATCTTTTGCAGGATTAGGAATGATAAAACTAAAAAGCATACGATTGCCATAATTAATAACTTCTGTTTGGTACACTTTGTTTAACCAACAGTACATTCCATATACAGGTTCTCTATTTTTACTATTGTTAATTAAGCTAACAGAAGTGTCTTCAGATTCTTTCAACTCTGTATATGCTCTTACTTTATTAATTTTTTCTGATAAACGCTGTGTTGTTTTATTTAAAACTTTTTTTGCAAAAGAAGAGAGCTGTTTCTTATCTGGCGTTTGTGTTGTGTACGTTTTAGTATACTCTCCAGCGATTGTAATATTTGTAGGGGGGCCATACGTTGACACTAAACCTGGATCAGGATAATTAGTGGTCTCTGTAGTTTCTGCTATCGCATCCCATAATTCTTCATTAAAGTCATTATTATTTTCCTGAGTTGTTGTAAAAGAGTCCGTTTTTGATATTGTTTTTGATATTTCCTTATCAACAATTCTGTCTAACTTTCTATTTACAAGTTTTCTTTTTTCACCTGGCATAATACTAGTGATACTTGCAAGTTCCCCTAACTCATAACGTTTTAATTTATATTTTACGAGTTGTAAGTCTCCAATGGCATACGGCAAAATAATGGGAGGACTACTTACTGGAGGGCTACTCATTGGAGGAGAAAACGAATATGGCGGTAATGGAAATATATTTTTGTCTAATACAATGGTCGCATTGATGAGAGATTGTAAAGCATCTTGTTCTAGTATTGTACAATATTCAGAGGAGTCTAGATAATCAAATACTACTTCTAGAAAATTACAAAGTGTCAGCACTTCTATTATTGACATCAGATTCTCATTTTCATATCCCATTTCTATAATCAAAGCGAAATAAGACTCCCACAACCTTTCTTTGTTTTCTAAATAAGCATCACTTTTTAAATATTCTGAAAATTTACAAACATCTACATTAAAAAAAGTACATGTTTGTTCTACCACTAATGTTCTATTTTTTTCTTTATAAACTTCGTAGTACAACAATTTGAAATCTCCAATATACCCCTGTAATGCATCTACATTAGACACATATTGAGACTCATAAGGCGGTTTTCCTTCAATAAAAGAAATTGCTTCGGTTTGCATACCTGGTCTGTCACTTGCCTCCTTTAATATAGCTAGTGTTTCTGGGAAAGTAAAAATGAAAGGGCTTTGAGTAAAAGGCTTATAGTAAAAAAAGTTCCATAATTGCTCAGAAGTAGTGATCTTTGGCCAACCAGAAAGATACATGTAAGGGAATAAATCGCTATATGTATTTGAAGATATTCTTGGGTTTATTGATATAGTAGCATTGATATCAACCTCATCAATGCAATCTATAACCTCAATGTCCTCAATAATTGGAGTTGAAGGAGCAAAGCTTATCAAGAACCCTTCCGTATGCCATATATAGTTACTAGTTTCATTTTTATAATAATAGAAATCTGCAAAAACCCCTAGAGTATCTCTAGAATTAAAACTGCTAAACTTCTTTATTTCTAAAGTACCTTTGATAATAATTCCATTATCAAAAACATAATATATAACATAAGGTGTGGTGCTATATATATCTTCTATTATGTAAATATCTTTTTCATTATTCTTCCAAAATATTCTTACTGAAACACTATATACTACATCATCATTACAGTCTGGTACTTCAAAGTGAAATACTAGATGATCATCAAAATCCTGAAATAGTGTGTCTTCCCATATTTTTATTTCTATCCCCATGTTGTTTGTTTTTTATATTCATCGTATAAGACATCTCTTTAGCTTTTACAAAAATGATTTAGGGGAATTCATAGAACAATGCTAGTACATTACAAAAATGTAATACATCGGTAATTAGCTGGTATACGCTTTCGCGAAAGCGTAACAAAGCACTTAAAATGAGTTAACTATAGTATTCATAACCATTTTATCAAGTACTGAAAACCAATGAATGGTTTTTTTTAATAATGAAGCTGTACATTAAGTATGCTGTTTGCCAAATACATAATCATATCATAATACCAATCTGTTGCTCTATTTTGCTGTAATTGTCTAATTTCATTGATTTCTCTTTCAATTTGCCATAATTGTGAATGACCTAATTCATCATCTAATGGACAGAATGGATACGCTTGAAAAATCTCATGATAACTTCTAATGCTACGAGATTGAATACCTCTCCTTGCTTGATTAGCCTGTGCTATATTTATATTTGTGATAATATCTTGTATTTGCCTTAAATCATCGATACTGAATTCTAAATACAGTACATGATACTTATATGGAACTGTATTTAATATACTCAACAAAATATCATAACGACCACCATCAATGATAGCTGTTCTTAATGTAACTAATGATTGTGGTTGATTTACAGGAATAAAATCAAAGGTGATTTGGGAACCACATTCTTCTGTAAATTCTCGTAAACACCCTTTAAAAGGTTGTTCTCCTTTATCAAGTTGCCCTCCTGGAAAAGCAAAAAGCCCTGGACCGTTAGTGATTGGGGTTCCATTTGGATATATAGTGCCAGATCCCATAGTTCTTCCATGAAAAAAGAACCCCTCTTCCCTCTTTTCAAAGATTAAAAAATATCCCTCTTGAGAGTACATAATAATATAACACTGCATACTATATATTTTTAAATTACTTTTTTTACCATTTCTCAACAGCATCTATTTTTATAGTGCTCCCTTTATTTTTGTCTCCAATACGTGTTAAATAAACCGATTTAAAACATATAAAATCGATGTTTAAAACGTTCTGAACAGTATCTGCCAAAAGAGATTCATTTTTATCACTGCACTGTGTTACATGTATTATAGAATCTACTTGAACGTTGAGATACTTTCCCATAAAATACTGCTCTCCAATAAGAAATGCTCCTCTATATAATTGTATCGCTATAAAATCATTTCCTTTCATTTGTACAAAATCAATATGCTGTTTTCCGTTGTCATAACTTTGTTGCATAGAGACAATCCCCTCTTTAGAAATAAAAAATGCTTTTTTCTGTTTGACATACCTCATTTTTAAATGATAAACAGGCATGGTGTTTCCAGATCTTTTTACAAAACGAAAACTTAAACCCCAAGGAAGCCTCACCTTATGTGACCAATCATGCTGGCACTTTTCTATACTGGCAAAACCTCTTGTCGTTAATGATTTTTGAGCTGTTATTTTTTGAAAAAAAACAATATTGTGATCACTTCTGATATTGGATCTGTTTGTAAAATAAAAATCGGTAAACATAGTGCATCATCGTTTTATCCTCCAGATACTTGAATAGGATTTCATCCTTCTGGGTAGGTTTCATCAAATTTCATAATGAAACCTAATTCTTCGCTATTAGTATTAAGTCCATAACGAAATTGAACCTGTAGGTAAATTCCTGAAGTAGTTACAGCCAGTTGTAACTGCTGATCTACATGAGCTTCATCTGTACTCGTTATGGTAAAGTCAGTATTAGGTTCAGGTGGAGACACTTCGATATTTTTAGGTATGGGAATAGCATACCAATCTCCTGTTTTAAATAGATGTACCGTACTAGAAACTCCATTAGGATCTAGTGTATAATCAATCACTTCGACATCAACAGAAAGTAATGTTTGAGGAGACGGAGGACTCGTAATCGGGCTATAATTTGCCGTTGCTATAATTTTAACTCCATTATAGGGTACTTCAGGATTATTTTGCTGTTTCCAATCTCCAGAGTACCAAATGCTATCATTTGTAGTATCCATTTTTATATTTTTTTTGAAGCACAATTTATATACTGTACTTCTTTGTTTAGGTTAAAGTCAAAATTAAACCTGTTGCAGCACTGTCTACATGCCATTGTCGGTCCCAATCAGAATCTTGTTCTATTGAACTAAATCCCCTATACACAACATTTAAAATTGCAGCCTGCTCGTTGTTACCATTACAAATAAGTCGTAGCGTAATAGTAGCATCAGGTACATTAAGAATATCTGTAGGTCCACCTACTGGAACGGCTACAGGGCCAATGATATGAATAGGTGGTACTGCATTATTAGTAACAGTCACACCTTGAACTGCTCCTGTATCGTTTTGAACGTTTAAATGTATTGACATCATTTTTATTTTTGATTATGTAATTTTTAAAAGAGGCACAATTTTAACACTGTGCCTCTTTGATTAGAGTACATGTACCTATTGATTTACGTTTTGTAAAGAAAAATTGAATGGCGTAGAACTCTGACCAGGTCCTCCACCCGTCATGACAATATCTGCACTTGTAATTCCAAACAAATTAATTTGTGTGTTAATTTGTGAAATTATAGCCGAGTCCATGACGTCTCCCTCTACCACTTGAGAAACAACCCCTATATAAATGGTTGGTTGGAATTCAAAAACTGCTTTTTGCCCAGGCGCTAAACCTGTTTTAGAAGCTAGTAGGTTTCCATCTCTATAACAATTGGCATCAATAGCTCCTGTTTCTAAGTTGTTTCTCACTTCAACTTCATTAGGGCTCGTTGCTGGAGTTGAAGAAAGGTTAAGAACGTCTCCAGAGGTGTCTTGAGACATATCAAAAGCTTGTCCATTTGTAGCGGCTAATTGCGGTGTATAATTTCCATAAGAATCACTTGCACATACCATAAAATCTAATGGGTACGTAAATGGATGGTTGTCTAATCTTCCACAGTTTTCTATGACTCGCCAAGCAATGGCAATTTCTCCAAAATCTTCGGCTACATTTTGTTGAAAAATTACGATACTACTATTATTGGTATCAGCTGACTGGTTGATGAAATTTAATTTAATATCACTCATGATTTTTAATTTATTTTATTATTAATTTACTTTTGTTTTCACCTGCTCTAAACAATGTTCAATTCTTCATATTTTCTAATGTTACATATTCAGTACACTCACGTTTTTTTTAAATGTTACACACATTGGATTTTTGAGTATTGAAGATTTTTTATGAAAAAATAAGAATTCGTATCGTTTGACATGGTTTATGTTCCTTACTCATATGGCTTTTTAGGTTACGCCTTCGTTTTTATGGTATGGTTACAGTACAACTACACTTTACGTATCAATGATTCGTAAATGTTGCAGTTGCAGCGTTAGCATCCAGTGCGGTACACGTGCGGCCCATCATATGGGTATTATTATCTAGACCTACCATATATTGATGCCCTACTATAATCCGAGCGGTAGGTTCTAAATCTGTTACGTGTAGATCTACACTATCTATGGGATCGTCACTTTTAGCAACTGCCAAAGGTTCTGTTCCCTG
>CAKZKZ010000987.1 GCA_937124495.1 uncultured Dokdonia sp.
CTGAATATGTTCATAATCCCTGCTTTTTGAGCGCTAATATACTAAAAATATTAGGTGTGTTTGCGGAGAATCAGAAAATAATTATAGGTTTAATTTTATTAACTGATAAATAAATGGTTTTTGCCTTATATTTATCATTATTTTAATGAATTGCTGTTGGTGTACTAAGTTGAAAAGAGCATAAAAAGAAAGAATTGCTTATTTTTAATTAAAAAAAGATAATTAGCAATAATTTTAAATGGATTAGTATTGCTAACACAAACTGTAGTCTTATTTTATATGAAACACATCTACTTATTTTGGGTTTTTATTTTGAGTATACTGCTGAGCTATGCGCAGCAAACGAAGAAGGTATACTTTATCGGAAATAGTTATACCATTACAAATAATCTACCTAATCTAATCAAACAGGTTGCGGCTTCTACGGGTAATATACTGGATTATGATGAGACAACACCTGGAGGAGAGTCTTGGCAGAACCACATGTATAATCCAACTGTAACTAATACCATTCAGAATACAGCATGGGATTATGTTGTATTGCAAGAACAGAGTCAGCGTCCTGCCTTACATGATTCCTACTCTTTTCCGTATGCAGCGGTTTTAAATGATCGAATTAAAAAGTCAAATCCTTGTGTTCAAACGATGTTTTTTATGACTTGGGGATATAAAGAAGGAGATAAGGTAAACTGCAATGGAGGTTTAACCTATATGTGTACCTATGAAGGGATGGATGATAAGATTTACGATTCATATATGCGTCTTGCTAAGGAAAACAAAGCTTTGGTATCGCCTGTTGGAAAGGTATGGCGAACGATACGTGATAAACACCCTGCTTTAGAGCTGTATAGCCTAGATAAATCACATCCTTCTATGTTGGGAAGCATGGCTGCTGCCTATACGTTTTACACCCTTATTTTTCAGCAAGACCCAACCTTAGTTACGTATAATTCGAGTATATCGCCTTCTGATGCGGCAATTCTTAAGCAGATTGTAAAAGAAGTAGTATACGATGATTTATCAGCCTGGACTTTTACAGTAAGGGATAAGAAAGCTCAGTTTAGTTTTAATTTAACAGAGGATGCTACGTTTACTTTTACCAATGAAAGTTCACTTGCAGATACGTATCATTGGGATTTTGGGGATGGTACTACCTCTGATTTAGAAAATCCAACACACAGCTATACAGAAATAGGAACCTATACCATAACACTAACAGTTGAAGTTTGTGGAGAACGTTATATGACCCAACAAGAAATTGTAGTTGAAACATTGAGTTTGGAGCAGTTTAATTCACTAGAATTTAAAATTTATCCCAATCCAACAATGGATTATCTTCGAGTAGATACCCAAGAAAACCTGCTATTTTCTATTTTTGATTTGGCAGGAAAGAAGCAAAAAGTAGTTGTTGACTTAATCGGAGAACACGTTCAAATTGAAGTGAATCACTTAGCAAGAGGGACCTATATATTGGTTGTAGAAGACAAAAATCAAAAAGTAACACGTTTTAAGTTTGTGAGGAAATAAAAATGAAAGTAAAATACAAAGAGGTTGATATAGAAAATTGGAAGCGAAAGGAGCATTATTCGGTGTATCGAACCGCTTTAAAATGTGGATTTAGTTTAACAATAAAACTGGAAATTGCACCCGTTATCCAATTTATAAAAGCTAAAAATTATAAGCTTTACCCAGTAATGATCTATTTGATTGCAAAGGCAGTGAATACACATGCTGAATTTAAGATGGCAAAGAAAGGCGAAAAGTTAATTGTTTGGGATCGCGTGGATCCTGTTTTTACGATTTTGCATCCTGAAACAGAGACGTTTTCAGCGTTATCTACTGCTTATGATGATGATTTAACAGTCTTTCTTGCTCAATACAACGAGATATATAAAGCTTATGAGCATGATCTGAGCTTTTCACCTGCTCCGATGCCAGAGAATCACTTTAATATCTCTGCTTTACCTTGGGTTAATTTTGAAGCATTTAATTTAAATATTGCCGATTTTACAGATTATTTTCCACCTAGTTTTACACTTGGTAAATATCAAAAAGTTGGAGAGGAAGTATTCATTCCTTTAGCCATTCAAGTGCATCATGCCGTTTGTGATGGCATTCATGTCGGGAAGTTGATTGATACTTTACAAATGGCATGTAATGCTATCAATAACGAATAATAAAGTACTTTTTCCTTATTCTTCTTATCTTTGATTCTCAATGCAAGTTGTACATGATAAAAGTAGTTCCCTTAAAAGAAGGTGATTTTTATGAAGATGAGGTAAAAAACTTTCTTCCCATTAACGATAAGATATTAACCACTGAAATTCAATTGGCTATACGTCCTTTTCTTGTGGTAACTGATGCGTGTAATACCTTGTTGGATGTAGGATTGGGCTATAAAGAGCAGGGTGTATATGTGCTAGATCAGCTATTGGCAAAAGAAGGATTGACTCCTATAGACATTAATCGTATTTTAGTATCCCATTTACACAAAGATCACATCAACGGTTTATTGGAAGAAACAGATTGCGGGTATGTTTGTCGCTTTCCGAACGCCAAGATTTATATGCAGCAGAGAGAGGCTATTTTTTCAGAGCTTTCTAGTGATGATATTTCCTTTGATTATGATATTTTAGAAGCTGTACTTCAACTTCCGAATATCGTTTGGTTAAAGGAAGATAGCGGGCAAATTGATTCCCATTTCTCCTATGAAGTTGTAGGAGGGCACACGCCCTATATGCAGGTATTTTGGATAAAAGATGGCGCGCAAACTTTTTTTTATGGAGCGGATAATTTACCTAAACTTAATTATCTGGAGTATAATATGGCTTTTAAGAGCGATTTGGATGGTAAGCTTGCGATGCAATGGCGTGCGAAATGGAAAATAGAAGCAGAAGAACAACAGTGGTCTATACTTTTTTATCACGATAGAGTGCAGGATATATGGACTTCAAACTTGGCTGAAACAACGGCTTAAAAGAGAATACGAGCCCTGTTTTATTCAATTTAAACGTAGTTTGTTAGTATATTGCAATCTTATGTATGTCGAGTAGCTTATGTTGTACGCCATAGACAATTAACCCTACTACATTTTTAGCTCCTGTTTTTAGAAATAAATTATTCTTGTGTCCTTCTACTGTTTTAGGCGAGATAAACAAGAGATCTGCAATTTCTTTTCCTGTTTTTTGTTGTGCAATTAAGTAGAGAACCTCAATTTCACGTTCACTTAAAGCTACTTTTAAATTGGTAGTCATTGGAGGTATTTTTGCGGTCATCTGTTCTCGTAGTAAGGAAAATTGTTCGGGTAACAGATAAAATCCTTTGGTGTGTACTTCGTGGATGACTTCGATTAAGGTACTAGGTTTTGTACTTTTGGGCAAAAAGGCAGCAAAACCAGTTTTAACCATAAAACTAATGACATCCACATTGTAATGGGAGGAGAGTAAGATAACGGGAGTATCTATTTTTGATGCACGTAGTTTCTTTATAAGTTCAAGTCCATCCATATCTCCAAGACGAAAATCTACAATAAAAACATCAGGTAAAAGATTGCTTTGAGTAAGATTGTTTATAAAGCTCGTCCCTGAATTAAATGTACTGATTACTTCAATTTCGGTATTTTGTTCTAAAAACTGTGCAAGTAAATCAGTGATGAGTGCTTCGTCATCAACGAGGGTTATTTTTATTTTCATATTAATATGTTTTTAGTAAAAAGAGAAAGGTTACTCCTGGCTCAAGCTGTTTTTTATATTTAAAAGTAGCACCTATAATTTCGGTTCTAGTTTGGATATTTTGAATTCCTATACCTTTGTTTTTTGCATTGGAGCCAAAACCTATCCCGTTGTCTGTCATTTTAAAAGCGACATAATGTGTGGATAAACGCAGTTGAAAATCAATATGGGTTGCTTGCGCGTGCTTGTGAATGTTACTCATCAGTTCTTGAATGATACGCAGTATATGTTTTTTTTGTTCTAAGTTGAGGTCTCTTTGAGCGCTTTTACTATATTGATTTTGAATAGAATAAAATGCACTCCATTGTTGAAATAAGTCTCGTGTTAGATTTTCAAGCGATGCATACTCTAACAAAGGAGGGTTTAGTCCATGTGAAATGCGGCGAGTTAGTTCCATTGTTTCTTCGATGGTATGAGCTAATTTATCTTCACGAGGGGCTACTTGTGATTTTAGAAATAAAACATGTAAGGCATTCATAACAGAATCGTGTAAATCACTACCAATGCGCTGCTTTTCTTTTTCTTGTATTTCTATGGAAGAGTGCTGTAATTTTTGAATGTATTGTTGCTGTAAGGTTTTTATCTGATTCTCCGCAAACACACCTAATATTTTTAGTATATTAGCGCTCAAAAAGCAGGGATTATGAACATATTCAGT
>CAKZKZ010000988.1 GCA_937124495.1 uncultured Dokdonia sp.
AGCTACTAAAATAAAATCTACCATTAGCTTCATACTATAAATGACGATTAATAATATGAATTGTGACTATTACAATGGAAATAAAATTTCGATTACAAGTTCTATTGTATACAGGTTACTACTTCATACCTATTCTGATTTAAGCTGAGTACGCTTTCGCGAAAGCGTATACTACTACATTTTAAAGGTCTTATATTTTCAATGAACACCTGAATGTCAAAATGTTGATCTGCTATTAAATTTTGTGTTTAAGATTTAAATTCTATCTAAAACATCTTTTCTGTATGATTTTCCAATAGGGACTTTTGTATCATTCTCTAATGTAATTTGATTACCATCAATGAGTTTTAAGTGATTAAAATTAATAACAAAAGATTTATGTACCCGTAGAAAATTCTGAGGAAGCTTTTCTAAGAAATCAGATAATGTTTGTGGAACTAAAATCATCGTATCTGTAAAGATTTTGATATAATTTCCATACGCTTCAATATGCTGTATGGTGTCAAAATTTAGTTTGATAATTTTCTTATCACTTTTTACAAATATAGACGTTGAAGTTTCTTCAGGGCTAACTGTAGTTACTATGGGTTGTTGTACTTTAAGTTGCTCTTGAACTTTAAAAACTGCTTGGAGAAAGCGCTCTAAAGAAAATGGTTTTAATAAGTAATCTGTTACTGAAAGTTCAAACCCTTCTACTGCATATTCTGGGTAGGCCGTTGTAATAACTACTTTTGGTTTTTGTTGCATTGTTTTTAGTAAACTTAAGCCTGAAAGCTTAGGCATGTTGATATCTAAAAATAAGATATCAACATGTTCCTTTTGTAGTATTTCCATCACTTCAAATGCATTTTTACAAGAAGCAATTACTTTCAAATTTGACATTTCAGAAATATAACTCTCTAGTATTTGACGTGCAATGGGTTCATCGTCAGCAATAATACATTGTAACTCTTTCATATTATACATCTAAAGTTAAAGTAACACTATATTCAGTCCCAACGGTATCTATTTGTAATTGATGAGTATCTGGATACATTAATGCCAATCGTTTTTTTGCATTATACAAACCGATCCCGCTTTTGCCCTTTTCTATCTCTTGTATTTGTGTACCCGTAACATCAAACGTATTTTTACATATAAAGGTAAGGGTGCTATTTTCTTCAGTAATTGATATAGACACTTTACTTTTTTGGCTTTCTGAAATGTCCAAATGTTTAAATGCATTTTCAACAAATACAATCAATAACATAGGCGCAATCCTTTTTGAGGATAAATCTCCCATTTTAACAAACTCAATTTCGGTTTGATTTTCTAATCTAATTTTCTCTAAGGAGATATAGTTTTCTAAATATTGTACTTCCTTTTCTAAAGTTACATAGGTTTCTTTTGTTTCATATAAACTATAGCGTAATAAATCTGATAATTTCAGCATTAAATTGGGTAGCATATCAGATTTCACAACAGATAAGCCATATAAATTATTTAATGTATTAAATAGAAAATGAGGATTTAACTGTGCTTTTAATAACTTCAACTCGGCTTCTTTTTCTTGTTGCCGTCGTGTAAAACTATCTCTTGCAATTTTAACTGCTGATGCAAAAGTGAGTACTAAAAATAGAATCCCAAAAAAGTTGACGAACATCCACAATTCTAACTCTTGATACGCCACCTTTTTTATAATAAATACAGAAATTGTAGTGAATATCACTGTATTTAGAACAAATAGGCTTATAAATAATAATGTGTTTTTTCTTAAAATTGGAAGAATAAATAGATTGTTTATATAAACAGCTGGAGCTAATAATAGTATAACAAAAAGAGCAGATAACACTCTATTTTCAGCTCGAATAGAGATAAGTAAAACTAGAAAAAAGAAAAACCATATAAAGCCATTCTGTACAATTTTGTTATCTATCCAGCGATCTAATTTCGACATATTATTGATTTTTATATCTACTCAAAAGTAGCGCATCACCTTCTTATTCCTGTTTTTTAATGATGAAAGATACTTTTTCTTATTTGAACGTACTCATTTTGATGATCACATTCTTTTTCTACCTACATCATTTTATAGATGCTATTCATCATTCTTTTTTTCAAGTATTGAAGAATTAAAAGAGTTTTGGGGTATTAATCATAAAATACAACAGTCATGAAAAAATTAATTCAAATCACAACAGTCCTTTTCTTATGTGTACAAACTATTGGTTTTAGTCAAACAGAAAACACAGCATCTATTTCTAATACACAAGAAACGATGTTAAAAAAGGAAAATACAAACACTGAAATCAACACGAAGGATTTTGAAAGCTTTATCGGTATCTATCTCTTAGAAGAAGGAGGCTTCACATTAGAAATTATAGCCGAAAATAATAAGATGTATATCGTTAGTCCATTTTCTAAAGACCCTTTGATTTCTAAAAATGAAACCACATTACGCGAGCCGACCAGAGGCGTAGATTTAGAGCTTATTAAAGATAATAAAGATGCTTTGAAATTCACTCAAAATGGTTATGAAACGACTATAAAAAGAGTAAAATCTACTACAGAAAAATAAAATAAGTCTCATTTAAAACTTACAGATTATGAAAATTTTACAACTACTCACACTTTTAGTATGTGTACTTATTCAAGATATTGGATATAGTCAAGCTAATAATTTTGAAATTGTATCTGAAAAATATAATTCGTTATTAAAGGAGCAAAACAAAGGAGTTGCTATTCTTATTAAAAAAGACAATAAAATTGAAAAGGCAAGTCTTGGTCATTTTAATCTTACCGAGCATAGTGTTTTCAATATTGGTAGTGGTACTAAGACCTTTACTGCAATTCTTGTGTTGCAAGAAATGGAAAAAGGAAACCTACAACTAACCGATAGTATTGGCACCTATTTAACACCTATAAAAAATGTAGATGGGTCCTTGACTATTGAAGCTTTATTAACCCATGAGAGTGGTTTAGATGAAGTTGTTGAAAGAAATATATTGGATATTTTCTATGCAAAAAGTGATTCTCTTTACGCTGATAATTTACTATATCAAGTTGAAAAAAGCAATCCAGAAAAGGTAGGGAAGTTCAACTATTGTAATACGAATTATTTTCTATTAGGAAAGATCCTTGAAAAAATAACTGATCAAAACTATTTTGATTTGCTTAGAGAACGCATTTTTATGCCTTTACAAATGAATAGTACCTATCCTTATGTACATAAAAATCTTCCTAATCTTGCTACCCCTTATTATAAAGGAGAAGATGTTAGTTCATATTTAGATCATCGTTTTTTCTCAAACATTGCCTATTCTGCTGGTAGTATTGCTTCTACACTCGTAGATATGGAAGTATTTTATACGTCTCTCTTTGAAACTGAGAAGCTTCTAAAAAAGGAAAGTTTACAACTTATGCTTTCTTCTGGAAGTGAGCTTTACGGATTAGGGATATTTAAGAATAACTACAATGGTATAGTACACTACGGACATGGCGGAAACAACATTGGATATGCCTTTAGTAATGAATATAATCCTACAACTAAAGCACTCTATGTAATGTTTACAAACTCTATAGCAATTCCATTAAAATCTATCGAAACTGATGTTTTGGCATATATAAACAATGAAACCATTACTAATTTTAAAGATGTAGACATAGATAATTTTAAAGAATATGTAGGATCTTATTTAATAAAAGAGGCAGATCTTATCTTAAAAATCAGCGTAGAAGATCATAAAATATTCTTGATTAGCGAAGCGCAAGGCAGTAAAAGTGAACTCAATCAAAAAGATGAGAACACTTTGATAGAAAAAACATCAGGGGTGAATCTTACAAAAGTTGCAAATGCCCCTAATAGTTTAACTTTTAGTCAAAATGGTTTTACCACTATTATCAATAAGATCATATCAGAAGACAAAAAATAAATACTATGCAATTAGAAATACAGAATGTATCGAAACGGTATGCTAAAAACTCCTTTGGGTTAAAAAAGTTTTCGCTGAACATAGAAAATGGCATATTAGGATTACTTGGTCCAAATGGTGCAGGGAAATCTACCTTATTGAAAATGATTGCTACTGTACATAAACCAACGGAGGGCATGATTACCTTAAACAAAAATAACATCCTAAAGGATCCAAATTATATGCGTAAACAACTAGGGTTTTTGCCTCAAGATTTTGGTGTGTATCCTAACCTAAATGCCATTGAGTTTTTAGAATATATGGCTGCTATGAAAGGTATTGGTGGTGCTCATCTAAAACCAAGAATCATACAATTATTAGAAGGTTTAAATTTAATAGATGTTGCTAAAAAGCCTATCGGTAGTTACTCTGGCGGTATGAAACAACGTGTAGGTATTGCACAAACCTTATTAAACAATCCAAAAATTGCAATTTTTGATGAACCAACCGTAGGTCTTGATCCAGAAGAGCGTGTACGTTTTCGGAATCTTATCTCAGACTTAGCAAATGACTGTATTGTAATTCTGTCATCACACATTGTCTCTGACATCGATACGATTGCAGATCAGGTGGCTATTATGAAAAATGGAAGCCTCATTACTCATGGAAATCAAGAACATATCATTAACAATGTTACTAATCATGTGTATGAAACCCCTGTGAAAAAAGAAAATTTATCAGCTTTTAAAGCGAAACATATAGTTGTTAGTACAACTCGAAAAGACGGTCAATGGATGGTTCGGTATATCACTAAACATCCTATAGAAAACGCAACAAAAAGACAAGCTAATTTAGAAGATGCCTACTTATACTTAACCAAAACTAATTAACATGAAGCCGTTTCTCACGATTATAAAATCCGATTATTTACAACGCACAAGAAGTTATGCATTTTTAATTACCCTTTGTGCCAGTTTAGCCATCAGTTATACATTTGTGCCAGAACCAAATGCTAAGTATTCAACGATTCGGATTGCAGACCATGTAGGTTACTATAATTCGGCTTGGTTTGGCTATGTCACTGCTATTATGACAAGTATTTTTTTGTCATTAATTGGTTTTTATTTAATTAATAGTGGTATTAAGAAGGATATCGACACAAGAGTTGGTCAAATCGTTGCAGCTACTCCTATTTCAAATTTCAAGTATCTATTTTCAAAAGTTCTGAGCAATTTTATGTTATTAGGAACTATCGTTGCTATAGTTTTTATCATGAGTATCATTCTTTTTATCTTATATAATGATGGCTTCTCTTTTGAGTTATTTCAATTTATAAAACCCTATCTCCTTATCACAATGCCTAGTATGTTTATCATTTCTGTATTGGCAGTTGTTTTTGAAGTGTTCTTCGGGAAGTATTCGGTTATTCAAAATATAGGATTCTTTTTCTTGTTTTCTGTTCTTATGGTGTTTAGCCCTAAAACAGAAGCTCAACATTCTTTAGATCTCTTTGGTAGTAAAATCGTCATAGAAAAATTAGAAGAAACCGTAAGAGATATTACGAATGCTGATCAAACAGCAGACTTATCTATTGGTTATGTGGTTCCCGATGATATGACAGCCACTAAAAAATTTGAGTTTAACGGAGTTGAATTCCCTCCATTATTTATCTTGAGCCGTTTTATATGGATTCTTATAGGTACCATCATCATTGCTATTGTTTCTATTTTCTTTCACCGATTTGACAGGAAAGAACGTATATCCATAAAGCGTGTTGTTGCAGTAATAGATGAAAAGCGAAGCGTTAAAGAAGTGCTTTTATCTAGCTTACCAAAAGCAAACATAAACTATAGTATTTTCCCATTATTGAAAACAGAATTCTTAATGCTTTTTCGAAAAGGTAACAAATGGTTGTGGGTAATGAATGGTATCGGAATGGTATTATTAGTAGTACTTCCTATAAAAATATCGCATCAAATGATCTTACCTATAGTATGGTTTTTACAAGTCGGTAGATTGTCAGATGTAATGACTAAAGAAACCACCCATAGTGTACACTACTTTGCGTTTACAGCCTTTAAACCTATAAGTAGGTTATTTACATCACAATTAGTAGCTGCAGTAATTTTAATGCTACTACTCGCCTCTCCGTTAGTAATCCGTT
The DNA here is from genome assembly GCA_937124495.1 of uncultured Dokdonia sp. GTDB lineage: Bacteria > Bacteroidota > Bacteroidia > Flavobacteriales > Flavobacteriaceae > Dokdonia. The sequence goes on from CAKZKZ010000988.1 coordinate 6,055, forward strand.
TAGGATTGGTAATGAATTTCACAGGAGTATTTGCTGTCATTTTAGGAGGTGTCTTCATCGTCATGTGTGCTGCTCTATTTGGAATCGTATCCAAAGGAAAAAAACTATTTGAAGTTCTTTTCTTTATGGTAACGTATGCTAACATGAATGGTATTTCTTTTGTTGATTATTTCGGTGGATTTGAGCATCGTCAATTCTATTTAATACAACTTCTTCTTTTAATACTCTTATTCGGGATGATAAGTGCTTTTACGAGAAAATTACAATTAGAAAAGTAACTGTTAATCATTAAATTATGCTTCGCTACTATCTTGAATCATACTGAGTACGCTTTCGCGAAAGCGTACTTAATTTATTTTATATATTTGATAATTCTATTCCCATAACTCATAAAACTTGTGTCAAATCCTTCGAAATATCATGATGAAATAGATGCAATTCAATCTTTCATTACCGAGAATAAAATTAGCGTTATTAGAAATACTATAGATGGTATTATTTCGGTATTAACCCCTGTTGATTTATCTATTAGAGGTAAGACATATACGATCCAAATAAACGATGAGTATAATGATTTAGCTTATCACAATAAGCTACTACAGATTATACTTGTTTTACGTGAGTTGGCTACCATCAACGATACTTCAGATTTTTTACATTGGTGTACACTACACGATTATGATGCAAGTAATAGTCAATTATTAGCGTATTATAGCAACTTATGTACTAATATGGAAGAAATAACGAGTAGCTGTAAAAAGAATGAAATAGACAATAAGGTATCAGACATAGATTTACAGTTAAATGCAGGTATGAACCAGCAATTAAGAAAGTAGTTGTTATTGTAATTCTCATTTCCAAAAACGACTAGTACTAACTAATTGATTTTGGTTTTTATTTAAGAACATCAAACGTTTTTTGCTTGTAACTCGTACCAATAGGTATTTCAATAGAACCAATCTCAATATCATGGTAAGTGTGCGTAGAAATGACATGTATATTCACCAAATAGGATCTATGCACTCTTATAAATTGATCCTTGGGAAGCTGCTCTTGAAAGCTGGTAAGGGTCGTTTTTACAAGTAATGATGTATCAGAAAAATGAATTCTCACATAATCCTTAATACTATCTACATAGAGGATATCATCATAAACAACACGGTAGTTTTTCTTATTGGCTCTTACATAGATATGCTTCTGTATGGTTTCTGATGTATGAGATACAGGAATTGGTGCTGTTGATTTAATCTGAGATTTAAATTTGTTGATAGCTTTAAAAAAACGATCAAAAGGAATGGGTTTTACCAAGTAATCTACGACATCAAATTCATAGCTTTCTATCGCATAATCAATATGAGCTGTCGTAAAAATAACTTTTGGAGGATTTTTAAGCGACCTTAAAAAATCAATACCGGTAATTTTAGGCATTTGTATATCCAAAAATAATAAGTCAATCGCTTCTTCTTGAACAACTTTTACAGCACGAATCGCATTATTACAGCGGTCAATGATCTCAAAATCTTCAAATTGATCAAGATAGCTTTCGATGATTTCTATTGCTAGAGGTTCATCATCTACAATAAGGCATCTAATTTTCATGATTATTTATATTTAAATCAATGTTCAAAATGACTTCATATGAGATAGCATCTTCAATAATATGATACTCATAACTACTTGGATATAGTAAATCTAATT
>CAKZKZ010000989.1 GCA_937124495.1 uncultured Dokdonia sp.
TATATGTATGGGATTGTGTACGCTTTAACGCGTTGCGCTCCCTGTGGTCGTGAATCTCACAGGCTCGATTTCGCGAAAGCGTACTTAGAAAATAATGAGTAAGAAGAACACTGTCTTAGAAGTAGACATTATAGTATAGATACATGGCACATTAGAGGTTTTGTATAAATTGCTCTAATTCATCTTTTGCTGTAAGTTGAAGCTTCTTTCGGATACGATACCGTACTGATTTTATAGCATCTATCGTAGTGCCTCTAATAATCATAATCTCTTTAATAGAAAGATTTAATCGTAATAGCGCGCACACTTCTCTTTCTGATTTTGTAAGTGTTGGATAGAGGGTGCGTAATCTAGAATCAAATCCTTCGTTTACACCATCTATTTGTTCTTGAAGTATAGAAGATTTACCTTCTGTATTGATTTGAGCTTGTAATTCTAGGGTAAGAGATTCTAACGATTTTTTTAACGTTTCAGGCTGTTCTTGTTTAGATATTTTAGTTTTTAATTGCTGTAAGAGTTCCTCTTTAAAAGCGAGACGCATACTATTGTCAGCCACAAGTCTTTTAATATCCTCTTCTTTTGCCTTCACTTTTTGACTTAACAATTGCCCTTGAATTTCTTCTTTTTCTAATTGCTCTGCAATGATTTGTGCTTTCCCTTTATATACACGTCTTATAAGTATCCAAATAATAGCCGCTGCTGTTAAAGCTAGAATAAATAACAAGAAATATAGTTGTTTCTTTGAAGCTTCTGCTTCTGCGATTAACGCTACCTCTTTTTTTTCTTTTATAAATTGTAAACTATCTGCTAGTTGTTCTTGTCTAAAGCCAAAATTAAGTTCTAAAGATTGAATTTTTTTTACATTTTCAATGTTGTAAATGGAGTCTGATTTTCTGTTATAAATACGATAGTTATCATAGGCATCTTTGTAATTACCCATTTTTCTATAAATAAAGCTCTTTCTTAGGTATGCCCTTGATTCATATTCTTTAAACCCTTCTGCTTTTGATACAATAATAGCACTGTCTATGGCTTTAAGTGCATTGGAATACTCTTTTATATTTATATATACTTTAGATAGATTGTAATATCCATTTGATAAAGAATACATTTTATTATAACGCCTTGCATGTGTTATATTTTCTTGATAGAGTTCTAATGCTTTTTTGTGTTGGTTATGTCTACGAAATACAACTGCCATATTATTATTGGCTCGGCGTACATCATCAGGACTGGGAATGGAAGCAAAAAGGCCTTTTGCCTTTTTGTAATATAGCATAGCAGTATCTATTTCTTGAAGTTGACGGTAGGAAACGCCCATCATATTATAACCAGCGCCAAGTCCATGTGTGTCTTTAATGTGCTCCTTAATAGCAATAGACATTTTGTAGTGTTTTATAGCTTTGCGATGGTCTTTTTCATGACGATATGCCATTCCCATATTATGATAGACATCAGAAATAAGTAACGAATCTTGATGTGTTTTAAAGATTTCTAGCGCTTTAAAATAATATCCAATGGCTTTACTATGTAGTGCTCTTCTACGATTAAGTACGCCTAATTGTATATACGTAGCCCCTAATTGTTTATAGTTTCTAATTTTTGAGGTGTCAATAAGTGTTAGCGCTTGATTGATAGATTGTTCAGCACTATGGATGTCATGATCCATTTGATAGGCACTTAATTCTATAAGTGCAGCAATCTTTATAGAATCATTAGTTGCTATTGTCACTTCTTTTTGGAGAGATATAAGTGTCGTATCTACGACTTGGGAAAAGACATTCCAAGTACAAAGTATATAAAGAAGAAATAAGGGGGATCTCATAGTTGCAAAATTACTACTTATCTTTTCGTAATTACATCTTTAGCACTGTTTTGTCTGTAAGAAATATACTATTCTTTTGGTGGTAAAAAGTGGCAAAATTGATTTTAAGACTTCATTTATAGAAGTTTTGAGGGTCTGTTATTCGCTTTCGCGAAAGCGTAAAAAACAAGAAAACCGAAGCGATTAAACTTCGGTTTTCAAGTAGTAGATAATGCTTCGTAATCATTGGAAGTTAGGTCGCATTATCTCCGAACTATATGTGTTGAATGAAATTCTAGAAGATTCCACCTCCTTCTTTCTCATCATTGTCACGACGTTTTCTAGACTTCGCACGGTATTTATTACTTCCTAAACGAAGCGATAATGCCGCATTAATGGTATTACTTTCCCAGTTGAACTGGATATTCTGATTAAAAGGACGTGTTCCTGTACCTTGAAACTTCATGGTATTGAAGATGTCATTGTAGTTTAAACTTGCAGTTGCTTTTCCACCCCAGAAGTTATAACGCGCTCCGACATTGGTCATAAACATTGGGTCTATTTCAAATTGGATATTCTCATTAGCGCCACGGTATAATATAAAGGCAGAGAAGGTTAATTTTTTTGTTGCTTTAAAGTTATTGAATACTCTAAAATTCCATACCACATTGTCTATTTCAAAGTTGTTACTCGTAATATCATTGACTGTTGGGTTTTCAATCGTAGGATCTACAATTTCTGCAAACGACTGTTGTGTTTGAGAAAATATATCAAAACTCGCGTTAAAGCTCCACCAAGACAATGGCTTATAATTAGCTGATATCTCTAGACCATATGATGATGTATCATCAAAGTTGTCATTGGTGAAAATCAAACTATTTAAATTCGGATCCGTACGGTTGTATAATAATGCTTGGTTAATCAAGTCTGATACCGAACGATAAAATACGCCTGTTGTAATAGATCCTTTTTCAAGATTACGTGTATAATTTACTTCTAATGAATTTGTAAACTGAGGGATCAACGACGGATTTCCAAATGCCGAAATAAGCGGTGTACTAAACTCTCTAATCGGGTTTACTTGCCCTATTCCTGGACGGTCTACACGACGACTATAACTGAATTGATATTGATTCTTCTCAGAAGGATTGTAGGTAATAAATGCCGATGGGTATACCTGTGTATAGTCATTTCCGAAATTACGAAGTACACTATTTCCTTCACGAGATACTTCTACAGATGGATCGATATCAAAATTTGATAAATCATCGGTTACTACGCCGTCTAGGAATGTCTCTCTCGTATCTGCCGTTACATCTACAGACTCAAAACGAAGTCCAAATTGTGCTGACCATTTTTTCCATTTTTTATTGACAGACGCATATAAAGAATAAATATCTCTCGCATAATCAAAGTTGGTTGTAGGTGCATTAATAAATGTATTTGGATCTGTAG
>CAKZKZ010000990.1 GCA_937124495.1 uncultured Dokdonia sp.
CGTATCAAAACGCATACCTTCTAGAAGACATCTCTTTCTTAACAAAAGATTTAATGCTAGACAAAGCTGATCAAATCAAATCAGATTTCGGATATTAAACGCTAACACATCCATACTATAAAATTAAAAAGGGTCGTTACTAAGTAACGACCCTTCGTGTAATATTCAATCCCCCAATCAAATATTTACCAATAACATATACATGTCTTTGATAGTACAAATATAGGGCACTTATGTTATCAAAAAACAGGTATTTCTACCTATTTTTATTAGTATTTTAGCAAATATAAACGTTGCATTAGCGCTTAACGGGAAAATTAGCCATGGCCAAAACAAAAACTACCTTCTTCTGTCAAAACTGCGGTACACAACACGCCAAGTGGCAAGGACAATGCCATGCATGTAAAGAATGGAATACGATTGTCGAAGAAATCATCCAAAAAGCAGACACAAAGGATTGGAAACAAGATACCGCTTTCGCGAAAGCGAATACTCGCACCAATAAACCTTTAAAAATAAATGAGATAACGGCATCAGCAGAGATTAGGCTTGACACAAAAAATGGCGAACTCAATCGTGTTCTTGGCGGAGGTCTTGTGCCAGGGTCATTAACTTTACTAGGAGGAGAACCTGGGATTGGAAAAAGTACCCTTTGCCTTCAAATATCTTTAAATCTTCCTTATAAAACCCTTTATGTTTCAGGAGAAGAAAGCCTACAACAAATTAAAATGCGAGCAGAACGCATTCACCCAGATAGTGATCGATGTTATATACTCGCTGAAACAAAGACACAGAATATCTTTAATCATATTTCAGAAATACAACCTGATATTGTCATTATAGATTCTATACAAACATTACATACCAATCATATAGAAAGTAGTCCTGGAAGTATCTCTCAAATACGCGAAACCACTTCAGAACTTATTAAATATGCTAAAGAAACAGCAACACCTGTGATCCTGATTGGACATATTACTAAAGATGGTAATATTGCAGGCCCTAAGATCCTAGAACACATGGTCGATACCGTACTTCAATTTGAAGGAGATCGTAATCATGTGTATCGTATCTTGAGAGCGCATAAAAACCGTTTTGGAAGCACTAATGAGTTAGGAATTTATGAAATGCAAGGAAGTGGTTTACGCGAAGTATCGAATCCTAGTGAGATCTTAATTTCCAAAAATGATGAAGATTTGAGTGGTACTGCAATTGCAGCAACCCTAGAAGGCTTACGTCCTCTTATGATTGAGATACAAGCACTCGTAAGCACAGCAGTATATGGAACACCTCAACGTAGTGCTACAGGTTATAATGTAAAACGTCTCAATATGCTCCTAGCTGTTTTAGAAAAAAGAGCCGGTTTTAAATTAGGTGCCAAAGATGTATTTCTCAATGTGACAGGAGGTATCTCTGTAGATGACCCCGCTATTGACCTTGCGGTTATTTCTGCTGTATTATCTAGTAATGTAGATATTGCCATAGACAAATCGTTATGCCTTGCTGCAGAAATTGGTCTTGCAGGAGAAGTACGTCCTGTGACACGGGTGGAACAACGTATCCATGAGGCAGAAAAATTAGGTTTTAAAGGAATTATTGTTTCTAAATATTGTAAAATTCCAGATCACGACTACACCATCAAAATCATCAAAGTCGCCAAAGTACATGATGTTGTTCGGCATTTATTTGGGTAGGAAAATGAAGAGTTCAGTTGTTCATTATATATGTAAGTAATATACCACAGACACGACTTATATTAGAATAACGACACTTCATTATTATGATAAAAAACTACACTTCGATTTACCTCTTTTTATTCTTCATTGCTTTTACATCCTCCTCTATACAAGCACAATGCACTTTTGGAAATGACGTAGGGTCTTTTGATCCTCAAAACAACTTTGATTGGGCACAATCTTTTACAGCAGAGTGTGATGGGTTTTTAGAGTATGTTGAATTTATCACTGGAAGCGGCGGTGCACAGCAAGCTAGGGCTTTAGAAATTTTTGAAGGCGCAACTGTTTCTGGAGATCCTATTTACACGCAAGAATTTCCAGCTATGAATTTTGGAGCTGCTGGAGAAAGCTTACGCATCAATCTCGCAGAAGAGTTTTCAATTTCTAATGGAGATATATTTACATTCCAAATTCCAGGGGTTACGATAAACCTTTTAGTATCTACAAATAATCCGTATCCAGGAGGTTTTGCTTTTGAAAATGGTGGGGAGTTTAATCAAATTGTAGATTTTGTTTTTAATGTAAGTATCTCAGATGAATTTCTAGCCACAGATGAGTTTACTACTGCAAGCGTATCTCTCTTTCCTAATCCTACAACAGATCGTCTCACCATAAACCTAGGGCAAAATTATCAAGAGGTACAGATGACTACCTATAATATACTAGGTGATATAGTAAAAAGAAAAGAAGTACAAAATACTTCTAGTCTAATAGAAAACGTAAAAAACCTCACGAGCGGTGTTTATTTTTCTGTAATAGAAACAGAAGCTGGAGATGTTACCGTAAAGTTTATAAAAAACTAGTAGTATTAAAGTTAAGCATTACTAGTTTTTAAAGACATTAGATTTAGATTTTCTGAAATTTATAGGAGAGATTCCTACTTCTTTCTTAAAAAATCTTGAAAAATGTCCAGATTCCTTATAACCTAGTTCAAATGCAATTTCTTGAGCTGTTTTATCAGAATAAAGTAAGAGCCTTTTTGCTTCTAGTAGTATACGGTCATTAATAATCGTTAACGGCAATGTGTCACCCATTCTCTTAAATAAAGTAGATAAATTTTTAGGTGTTTTATGTAACATCTCAGCATATTCTGAAACTTGATGCTTGTCTCTAAAATGTTTTTCGACTAATACATTATAACGCCTAACAATATCTAATTGAGGAGCAGGAATTGTAGTATCGTTTAATCCCTTTCTTATTAATCTGCTTGATTTTATAAGTATTCTTTTAAGCAACACTCTGAGCATTTCACCTTGGATGTGATCTTTTTCTTCAAACTCTTCTTCTAAAATATAAAACATTGCTTCAAAACAAGTGACATCCTTTTTATTCAGTGTAATAATTGGCGGTGTTGATGAGCCAAAAAACAAGAATCCATTACATGAAACTTCCTGATCATGATCTCTAATACAATAGAACTCTCGATTAAAGACAATAGCAATTAGACCATCTTCTCTTGGGATATCTAATACATTTAACGGTGTACAAAAAATCATTTGGTCTTTTTTTAGGACTATCGTATATCCATCGACACCTATAGTTACATCTTTATCAGTACTCCATACTATTTTATAACATCCTTTTTTCTTAAGTAAATGTTGAGATGGGTCACAATTAAAATTTGTTAATGTAAACAAACTCTCATCCTTAAAGCCTACATATTCTAATTTCATACTCAAAGAAAGGAAATTTTAATTATATGTTTCAAATCATGCTACATTTTAAAATTCGAATCCAAGATGCATTCCTAGTATAATTTCTGAGTTTTCTCCTAGTATAACACCTGAGACTGGACCAAAATGAAACCATTTTGAAAGGCGAATATTACCTTCTGCTTCTACATATGCAGACACTTCAAAATCTCTTTCCTCTCCAGACAAACCAAAATTTGGCCCTACGTTAAGAGTCATCCATCTAGTAACATTCCAACTACCAAGTAACGCTATATCGTGTAATGTTTCTTTTTCTTCAAACTTAGCTGTATATGACAGTCCACCTCCCCATTCTTCATTGTGCCAATATGTTAAGTGTATCTCAGTACCATAGGCATTTTCATCATTTTTTAAAGAAGAAGAATAAATTCCTGACGTGATAATCTCTATCACAGGTTTTTCTTCTTCTTCTTTTTCAATATTCTCTTCATGCTGTGCATACAATGACAATGAAGAAAGTACGAGTAGTATTAATGTTAAATATTCCTTCATCATCTTTTTGTATACATCGTTTATATTTATTTAATAAAACTACCAAACCTCTCAAAATGGCAAGTATATCCATTAGGTTTCTTAACAAGATAATCTTGATGCTCTGGTTCTGCTGACCAAAATTTTGTAAACGGTTCTAGCGTAGTAACAACATCTCCATCCCATCTCCCAGAATCATTTACGAGTTTAATAATCTCTTCTGACTCATTAGCTTCTTCATCATTTCGAACGAATATAACAGATCGATAACTTGATCCTCTATCATTTCCTTGTCTATCTATGGTCGTATGGTTTTGTATTCTAAAGAAGTAATCTAAAATATGTTTAAATGATGTTTTATCTGGATCATATGTTATCTCGATGCCTTCTGCGTGACCCGGATGATTCCTATAAGTTGGATGATCATTTTCTCCACCTATATAGCCTACTTCGGTATTCTTAATACCTGGTCTTACTCTAAACAAATCTTCCATCCCCCAAAAACATCCGCCAGCGATGTACGCTTTTTTAAAATTTCCCATAATCTAGTATTTAATAATTGTATTTAATGTATCATAGAAGAACACTCATACTGCATTACATTCAAGTCTTTATCTTTTATTATGCTCTTTGATAACCACACATATCTTTTTTGTTTAGTATCATAACCGAGCATTGAAAACTTCCCGCCAAAAGGGCAATTAGGAAAGTCTGGAAAACCTCTTCGTAAAACATAACGATTTGTATTTTCAGTAAATTTGTCTTTATGAATTCTTGGCAAATAGCCAAATTTAAAATCTATAGAAGGATTCTCTTTTTCCATAATACTACGTTTGTATATTCTGTAAATGAGACACGTTATACACTTGCCTTATTATGACTATTTACAATATAACGAGCTTATCTCTAAGACAAAAAGCAAGTTACTTTATCGCATTCTACAAGCAATAGCTGCTTGGTATTTTAAGGTCATTGCACGATAAAGAGTCGCTTCACTTCTAAGCTCCTGTCCTTCTTTAGAATCTGGATTCTGAATAAATAAAACAACTGCTTTCTTATCTAAGACATTAGCTTGTTCTAATTTTATCTGTATGATCTGATTGAAAATTACGATCTCTTCTTGTAATTCTATAGAGATCTCTTTCTTACTAGATTCTATAGTCATGTTGTTAGGATTTATAAATCCAAAAATTATAATAATCGGTACTAAAATTAAATTCTTTAACATCGTTGACATATTTTAATTAATGATTCATTTTTATAAGACAAAGATAATTTGAGAGCTTTCTATTTTTATTGCACATTTTTCTCTTTCCCATACCTATTTAGCCTTATAAAAGCTGTAGCTAAAACACAAATTACTAGCTATCATATTTTATATTTGTTTCTTTTCAAAAAGAAATTACGTTCCCGCTTTTACTTTTGTATTGTGCCTCCTTCTAAATTTAACGAGTTTAGGTGCTATTATCGCTACACAATAGCGAGACTCTTTATTTAGTTTATAATATTGCTGATGTTCTTTTTCGGCTTTAAAAAAACATTCATATTTTCTTACTTCCGTAAGTAAGGGTTTATCAAAAAATGTTTGATATTCAGAAAGCACCAAATCTATTATAGCTTTCTCTCTTATGTTTTCATAAAATATAATCGACCTGTATTGTGATTTTTCTTGATTAAGAAATGTAGGGTTATGAATTGTCATAAATACAACGAGTAATTCTTCAAAAAGAATGACATCAGCATCATATTCTATTTGAATAACTTCAGCATGACCTGTAATTCCCGAGCATACTTCTTCATAGGATGGATGATAATCTGTAATTCCTCCGCTATATCCTGACGTTACCTCTACTACTCCTTTTACCTCTTGAAAAATAGCTTCATTACACCAGAAACAGCCTCCTCCGAAAGTGACTAATTTTGTGTGCATTGTTATGTTTCTTCTTTTGCTTTCGCGAAAGCGTTATTACTTTACAAATCCAGTGTTATGGCTTCTGAATTAATACAAAACCGAAGTCCAGAAGGCGCAGGCCCATCGGGGAATACATGTCCCAAATGCGCATCACATGTACTACAGATTATCTCTACCCGAATCATCCCAAATGTGGTGTCTTTAATAAAGCTAATTACATTATCCTTTATAGGTTCTGTAAAACTAGGCCATCCAGAACTAGAATTAAATTTTCCTGAAGAATCAAAAAGTGCTGTATCACAACAGATACAACCATACACTCCGCTTTCAAAAATGCTGCAAAGCGCTCCTGTATGCGCTCTTTCTGTTCCTTTTAAACGTGTTATTCTATATTGTTCTTCCGTGAGTTGTTGTCGCCATTGCTCATCAGTTTTCTCAACGCGACGATCTGGAATAAGATTTCTATGATTAGCAAATTTTATGACGTCGTTCCAGTTCATTTTTTATTTTTTATTTTTTTTTTTTTTATCTTTTTTTTTTTTTC
>CAKZKZ010000991.1 GCA_937124495.1 uncultured Dokdonia sp.
ACTGCTGGAAGGCTAGCCCAAAGGAGGTGTGGGAACAAAACAACCTACACGCTAATTTTGTCCCACACCTCTAATTTAAAGTGCCTTTTTTATTTTCAGGAATGATAATGGCTTCATCTATGCCATTTTGAAGTTTAAAAATAATAAGCTCTTTTTGAGTGCTGTTTTTTATTTCTAGTTGCGCATCACTATGGGTAGCGTCTGTAGCTATGGTGTTGAATGTTTTTGGGTATGGATTTGTGAAAGGGGTAATTTTTATAATTTCCTCAGGTTTTTTGTCATCTCCTTTTACAACTCTTCTTTTTAAACTATATAAGAAGCGTATATGGTTATCTCGAGTATATGCTTTAACTTTATTAGGAAGAGTTATGTATTCAGAAATGGGTGGTTGTATTGTTTCTTCTTCTTCAGTATGTATTTCTGAGTTAATGGTTTCTGTTAAAACCTCTTCTTTTTCTTCAGAAATCAGTAGCTCGTCAGAAGGAGGGTAAGCATCTTCTTGACTTTCTTTATTATTTTTTTCAGAATAGATGTCATTATTATCATCTTGATCATAGTCATTGCTAGGGTCACTATTAGACATGAGTATCGTGATGCCTATGATTATAAAGAATAGAATGGTTGTAATGATGATGATTGGATAGGTGTTTTGAGAGCGACTCTTTTTGGGAGTACGTTCTTCAAGTTCTAATAAGCCAGATTTGAATGTGCTGGATTTTGCAATAGAAGCATTTTGTGTAAATACTTCTTGTAGCTGTTGATTAGAGGGTATTAGTTTTCCAAAAGCAATCATTGTAGTGATTGCAAAATCCCATTCATCATGTACAGCTCCTTGATTGCGATTATATATATGTAAGATCGTATCATGCACTTTTGTAAGTTCATTTGTTAATGCTGTGATGTAGCGATTGACACTTTCTATAAAATGAGGGTTTTTTAAAAAGGCAACAGGATGTTGGGATTCTTTTAATTTTCCTTGCGTTATATAACTATTTGCATCGTTGAGTTGTGTGGCAAAAAAGGTGGTTATTTCCTGTTTGACTTCTTCAGAAAAAAAACGCTCCTGAGATACAATCCTTATGACGAGATGCAATTTTTCTTTAGAAAATAAATAAGATAATGTAGCGGTAAGTGATTGAAGTAAAAATGGAGTGATAAATGCTTTTGTATATGCCGCTGCTTTACGAGGGTTATACGTAGAGTCAAATGCCTTAACATCTAAGGTTTCATGCTCTCCTAGGAGTATTTTTTTTAACCAAAGATGGCTTTCTATAAAGAGGTGTGCTTCTTTTACTTCTTGTTTTTCAAGTTGACCTAAGCGTTTTGAAAGCTCTCCTAGTGTATTTGTATTATCTGGAATAGCTTTAGTTTGAAGCTGTTTTTGTAAACGAATAATCTGTGTCGTATCAATATGAACGATATCATCCAGTGTAATGTCTAGTTGATCTATTAAAGAAATATATTTCAAGAATACTTTTTAAGCTAAGATATTAAAATTAATATGTAGTTTTCTTGCTTTATTTATAGGTGTTTATGTAGGCTTGTTGAACTTTTTTGAGAAAGAAGTCATTTTTTTTACTAAAACGTTTTACACTCACAAACTTTAGCTTATATTTGCACCCGCATTGAAAGAAAGGGCGCTTAGCTCAGTTGGTTCAGAGCACTTGGTTTACACCCAAGGGGTCAGGGGTTCGAATCCCTTAGCGCCCACAAAGGCTTTCAGAAATGAAAGCCTTTTTTTATGCTCTTTACTTTTATGAATCTAATTATATATTCTTAATCTAATATATTGCGTTAAGGATTGATGCGACATCCTCGCAGTCATTACGGTACGTGATGATGTAGAGATACAGCAGAAAGCCTGACCCTTAAGGGGAACGCCCTACAAGAAATGGGAATGTTTTTAGAGATTTTAATAGAGTGATAAGACCAAGTTGTTAAGCGACGTTGTAGTGTATGGTCACTCTAAGCTTGTACATAAAAAACACTTATCGATGTATTGAAGTAGTATCGAAACTTCTTGGTCTTTCACTCTTCCCAAATTATGTGATGCAGCTGACGCTTCTTGCTAGCTTGTGAGTAAGGTTACTGATAGCGTCAGATTCATCTTTTTCTTTTCCTTTTATAAATATCACTTTTATTGCATTTTCAAATGTTGTGTTTTGTGGTTGTAAAATTAGCTAAGTGGTGTGCGAGAAAGCAGAAAAAAATGTTATGTAGTCAGTAGTTTCAGTAGATCGAGTGTTTGGTGAAGCTACTGATTTGAGGTGCTTTAAAATGCGTAAAGGGCAGTTTTTGATGTTACTTTTACGGATTCAAATTTTTACTTAATAGATAAAAATAGCACACATAATATAACAGATCTAGGTACCTGAAAAACCGAGTAAGAAGTTTTGGATGGTGTTCTGAAATGTGTTGCTAATTGTATAAAATACTATAAAACAAATCGAGCAAAATTTATTACTGCTCAAGACACTGTCCCGGCCGAAGGAAGCGTTACTGGTATCTCCATCATTTCTACCTTTAATACCACTCCTTCGGTGTCCGCTGGGGCATATTTCTTTACGTGTCACTCAAAATACTTCGACTACAACTATTTCAAGAGATGTCTTAATGCATGTTTTTTACTCGCAATAGTACATAGCAATGAATCGAATCTTTCTTTTAATAATGCAATCAATCATATTGCAAAATATATGTATTGTAATAAGGATAGAAATGTCATTCTTTTAAAATTTTTATATATGGTTTTAAAAGATGTAACGGATAGCATGACCCATTTATAATTGCTTGTTTAAAAGCAATTATAAATGGGTCATGCCGAAAATATATTTAGTGTATCTCTCTTTTGCTGTTTGCTTAAACCTATTGAAACTACTGTTTTATGAAGGTGTAAGTCTTTTTTTAAGAAGAGGTTCGTAGTACTTTTACACTCTGTAATAAGATATGCTTCTGTAATGTGAGGTGTAAATACAGTAAAGGTTTTAATGGCGCATGCAAAAAAAAAGCGTTGCTCTTTTATGACACTTTAGACGGGATGTTATAGCTAATATGTAACATATTTTTTTCAAACAATTGATTAAATATAGACACGAATGAAACAAACAAGAAGTACTTTAAAATCATATTTTGAGACTGGTGATAGGCCTACCGAGGGAGAGTTTATAGATCTTATTGATAGTATGCTTCTGGAAGGAGACATCGTAGTAGGAGAAGCAACGGAGTTTTCGTATGAAGATCTTACTACACTAATTGCAAATAATACATTGGTTGTAGGTCAAAAGTACACCCTCTTAGATTATCAAACACGATATTATATTGGAGGAACGAATACTACAAATATTAATAGAGAGGCAGCAAGTCAAGGGGTCGTCTCTGGTTTTGCCTTTTTTGACCCTCCACTAAATGAGGTCAGTAATGGAACACCTATCGAGGTAATAAGCTTACCAGAAGGATATGCAGGAGATATTAAAGTGGGTGACACTGCAGAAGTAACTCAATATTCTTCAGGGTTTTATATGAAATTTACTAATGGGTTGCACAATGTCCCTGAATCTGTTTTTAAATACTCTATTAAGCGTTTTGAAAGCATAGATGAAGATGCAGTGATCATAGATGCCAATTCAAAAGTGATGATGAAACCTAATGGTATTATCAATACGGAAGTACATAATGGAACTCCGTATATGACAATGACTGGTGAAGAAAATAGGGCTGTTCCTTTTGAGAAAATTGTACTTACTGCTATTTCAGGAACTGCATTTGCAAAAGAGGCTGAGAGTGCTACGTATCCTGGAGAAATCTTAGAGTTTGATTTTAATGATACAGATATTAAAAATGAAGATGAGGTAGTGATCGGGCAGCGCAAAGGATTAGTGAAAAGACGTATTTCTGCTGATAGAAGTATAGATGTAAATAAAGACTGGCGTGTACAGCGTTATAGACGTTACAAGTTGTCTGAAGCAGATTGGGCAAATTATACGCTTCAAAATGCAGTAGATAGTTCTCTGTATAATGTAGGGAGTAATCATGCTTTTACGCTTTCTAACACGAGGATCAATGAAGATCATAAATATATTTTACCTGCAGTAGAGAACAAAAATTTTTACCAAGATTTTACCACTACTGGTACGGTTCCTAATATCTTTTTGGACGGGATCTCAGATGGAGCATCTATTGTGTATGGACAACGTATGAATAATTATGCAGATGATGTGTATAAAATTGATGTTACTCCAACACTTACTGATAATGGAAAAGATCTTTTTATTTTCCCGTTAGACGATAAAGGTGAGCCTACAGATCGTGTTACACTTTTTAAGGTCAATAAGTTGGAAAACACTGTGTTTAGCAGCAACAATGGTCAGTATATAGAAGATCCAAAAATTACAGTAAATATTACTGATGGTATTTTTCAATCTAGTTTTATGGCTGGCGGTTCTGTGTTTTCTTCATCCCCCTATGAAAACACTGGTTTAATCAACATTGTGGCTATAGATAATGTGATAGAGTTAGGTAATAAAGGACGTATTTCTGACTTGACAATGTTAGGAAGTATCATACTAACGAACAGTGGTACCATTCAATTTTTAACAACAGGTGGTATGGCTGCAAATGCAACAGCTTTTGGAGTAACGTATGCTGATGTACAATTTGATGATGGATGTCAGATTAGAAATACAATGATAGGAGGGAAGCGTGTAGATAAACTCTCTTTTAATGGCGTGTATACTAATAAATGTCTATTTGGATATAGTAGAGGTCAATATCTTAAAATCTCGGATAGTATTATGTTTTTAACAGCCTTCAAACATACAGGAGATTTTTTTACTAACAACTTGAGTATAGACACGTCAGATCAAAACATTCCTAAAGGACTTTTTGGATTTTTATATGAAGATATGCCTAGCATATCTGGAAAATACATTTTTAATAGTGCAGAAGGAGATCTGGTCTATAGACAGGCCAATATAACTGATATAGGAGATGGAGGTATAGGGAAATCATTTGGAATAGAATTACTTACTAAAGCAAAATAGAAATTATGACAACAGAAGAAACAATAAGATTAAATGAGCTTAAAGCAGCCGTTCAGAATTGTCCAGAAGGATGTACTGTAGAGGTGTTAGGGTTACCAGTATTAGAAGAATTTTTAGCTTTATTAATTAAAGAAGAAAAGGATATTTAAAATTACTGAAACTATAAATTGTCAGAGAAGAAATCCTATAGATGATTTTCTAATAGGCTGAGACTGTTTTAATATAAACGAAACCATGTCTTTGGTTGATGGGAAAGGAACTCTTAAAAGAGAGGTAATCTATTACTTGGATTTCAGAATGATTAGAAGTCACTACTATAATTGTAGATACCTCCGTAATAAGGAGCTTATCACAGCAAAAAAATCACCACCACAACTTTAAACTAAACTAAGTCTAGATACTGGTTTCTGAATAATAAAGATTCATGAGCCAGTATCTAGGCGTCATAAAATAATATAAAATAGATATTATATGAAAACGAGTATATCAACACTAAAATCCTATTTTGAGAGTGGGGATAAGCCATCTCAAGAAGATTTTGAAAATCTTATTGATAGCTTTCTACATAAGGATGAAGGTAATGCCATTAAAAATATAAGTCTAAGTAGAGGGGGAGATTTTGTTTTTACATTTTCTGATAACTCAACAGAAACTATAAAACAACTTCCTGATGAAATCCCTATTAGTCATATAGCAAACCTTCAGGCTCAACTTGATGTAAAAGTAGATAAAGAGGCAGATAGGCAGTTTTCTACAGAAGATTTTACAACAGCCTTAAAACTTAAACTTGAAAAATTTGAGAACTATGTGCATCCAGCAACACATCGAATTGACGAAATAGAAAATTTACAGCAGTCTTTAGATAGAAAAGTTGGGACAACTGGGAATGAAACGATAGATGGATCAAAAGTTTTTAATGAAATCGTAGAGCTTATCAATGGATTAAAAATTTCAAACTTTTCAGGAACTGGACTTAGAAATCTAGTTGTTCAGGCAGATGGTACTGTTGCAGTAGCAGCTATAGCAACAGATCTGTTTGTAGATAAAACAACATTTAATGAAACCACAAAAATATTAACCTTAGAGTTTGTTAATGGGACGACTATAGACGTTGATTTATCAAGTCTTGAAGAAGATTTAACAGGACTTCAGGCCAGTATTACATCACTACAATCTAGTGTGGCAACATTACAAAATATAAAATTAGATAAAGGAGGGTACAGCGGGACAGCGCAAGATTTAGATACTGTAAAAAGGAATAAGTCCGCTTTCGCGAAATCAATTACAGATGTTTCTGGAAATCTAGAATTACAAGGAGATCAAGAGGCTCCAGGATCTAGTCATTATTATGGAACAAATGGTGACGGTATAAAGGGGTATCACGCGATAGAACCTATCTACTTTAATGTGACCAATCTTTTTCTAGGAGGTTCAAGTAATAATACAAATGATCAAGAACTTTTTATTGACTTATCATCTTATGGAGTCTTAAAACCAGGACATCAATTAGAACTAAATAATATTGAGTTTAGAGGTGATTTTGGTTTGAATAGAGAGTATGTAGATGTTGCTCTTGATAATGTTATAAACGCAAAAACTCGTATTGGAGAAACAAATGGAGCAGACTCAAGTCAATGGCAAAGCGCACAAGCTATAGGTGATGGAAGTGTTGTGACTATTATTCAATTGCCTACAGAAGAAATAGGCTTTGTGTTATATGTGTCGCCTAGTAATGCTGTAAACTTTAGGCCAAGAGGAATGCGTAATTGGTGGGAATTAAGAGCAGATGTGCAATTTAAAATTTAGCAGAAATGATTTGGATAGGAAAAGGAATAGATAACAAAGTAAAGGCTCAACTGGATGAGCAACCAGCTGATGATTACTTGGGATTGGTCTGGGAAGAAGTCGCAGAATACGAAAACCCAGACCCAAAGCATCTTTTAAAAACGTTAGTTGTGTCTTCTCAAGAAAGGAAAGAAATTACAGCTATAAACTATGTGACAGAACTTAAATCTGGAGTGCGCCTTGTAGAAGAAGCAGCCCTTACGAATGATGGCTTGGTAAAAGAAACAATCTATTATTACAAAGAAGGAGAAGAAAAAAAACCAGTTGTAAAAATAACTGAAGTATACGAGTATAGAAGTGGAGATTTAGAATTTAATCCTTCGGAACGCGGTATGTATTCTAGAGAAAAGAAGTGGCAATACTATTTTGAAGATGGGATTTTAGATACAGAAGAGCAAAATACAAAAGTAAAGTATAAAATATACGAGACCATTAGGCAGATATTAGATGTGG
>CAKZKZ010000992.1 GCA_937124495.1 uncultured Dokdonia sp.
CTATAAAAACGGCTTCTTGTGCATTGATATCATAACGATCCAGCATAAGGTTGTATATAGGAGCAAATGGTTTACGCATTTTTTCATCTCCAGAAACAAGGATTCCTTCAAACCATTGAAGCCATGGGAATTTTGCAATAGCCTTAGGCCAAGTTTCCCCACTCCAATTGGTAAGTGCTAGTACTCTATACTCTGGATTGTCTACTAATTTCTTTAAAATAGACAATGTATCATCGTGTGCGTATCCTAACATTTCTTCCCAGCGTCCATAATACATTTGTATAAGTGCTTTATATTCTGGGAATAATGCAATACGCTCCTGAGTGGCTTGCGCTATAGGGTAGCCTGCATCCTGATTGACATTCCAATGCCAAGCACAGATGTGGTTTAAAAACCAATCCATCTTTGCGCGATCACCTCTAAACTCTTTGAGGTATACGTATTCAGGACTCCAGTCTATTAAGACACCTCCTAAATCAAATATGATTGTTTTTATTTTTTTCATGCATTTACGTCACTATTATGGAACAATTGCTAATAGTATAATGAATACTAAATAGCATACTGTTGATATCCATAACCTTGTATCTTTTTTCTCTTTTTTTATAAAACTCATAAATATACAAAAAAATCCAGCTATAAAAATGAGATAATTTATTATAATTAAGGCAAACTGTATCGGAAAAGTTGCAAAATAGTGATTTGTAATTGCCGATTGATATATAAAATAAAGTAAAAGTAGTTGAATCATAATGAGTACAACTAAAAAACGGAAGGCCCACTTCTTATACATTATTTTATGTATTAATTACAATTGGTCACTTTCTTCTTCTTGTCCCATCGCCATAAGGTAACTCTTTAAAAATGCATCGATCTCTCCATCTAGGACCTTTTCTGGTTGCCTGTACTCATAATTAGTACGGTGATCTTTGACGCGTCTATCATCTAGTACATAGGATCTTATTTGTGATCCCCATTCTATTTTCATTTTACTAGCTTCTATATCCTGACGTGCTTCCATGCGTTTACGCAATTCAATTTCATATAATTGCGAGCGTAGCATTTGTAAGGCGGTTGCTCTATTATCATGTTGTGATCTACTATCAGAACACGATATTTTGATACCACTTGGAAAGTGGGTCAGCTGTACTTTGGTCTCTACTTTGTTTACATTCTGACCTCCAGCACCCGATGATCTTGCGGTAACAATTTCATAATCTGCAGGATTAATATCAATCTCTATGGTATCATCTACAAGAGGGTATACATATACAGATGCAAAAGAAGTATGACGTTTTGCATTGCTATCAAAAGGAGAGATACGTACTAATCTATGTACACGGTTTTCGCTTTTGAGCCAACCAAAAGCAAACTCTCCATCTATTTCTAGTGTCACAGTATTAATACCTGCGACATCTCCTTCTTGAAAGTTAAGTTCTTTTACTTTATATCCTTTTTTCTCTGACCACATTAAATACATACGCATGAGCATTGCTGCCCAGTCACATGCTTCGGTACCACCTGCTCCTGCTGTAATTTGTAATACAGCACTCATCTCATCACCTTCTTCAGAAAGCATGTTTCTAAATTCAATATTCTCTAATACATCTGCGGTACTATCATACTGACTTTGTACTTCTTCTTCTGAAGCATCACCATCTTTAGCAAATTCGTATAATACTTCAAGATCTTCGGCTTGTGATTTTACAGTAGTGTAATCTTTTACCCATTTTTTCTTAGAGCGAAGTAGTTTCATAAAAGCTTCGGCTTCTTTTGGGTTATTCCAGAAATTTGGATCAAATGTTTTTTCTTCCTCGTTAGCGATTTCTATAAGCTTACGATCTATGTCAAAGATATCTCCTTAAGCTTTCTATGCGCTCTTGGAGTGATTTTAATTGTTCTAGTGTAATCATGGTTTGTGAAAGTTGACTTCAAAAATAAAAGATTACAAGAGAACTCCAATGGTTAAAGTGAGATACTTATTAAGTTTTACAAAGTAGACTGTTTATAGTTTCTGTTTTATAGATATACTAGATGTGATGTAATTTTTTCAAATTACATCGACATAGATCATTATACTATTTAAAAAACTACAACTATGCTACGTACATCCTACCTTATGTTATTTTTAACTGTGTTCTTTTTTTCATGCGATACTGATGCTGTAAATGAAGAATTGCTTGTATCTAACACTACTACCACTACAGCTTCTCAAACAACTAATGCTTTAGAAGATCAAGAAAGCGTGCAAGAACTAGGAGATTTTGAGACGATTAGAGGTTCAGATGGATGTACAAATGTTGTTGTTGTCAATGGGTTTGCATACGCTACTTGTGGGAATAGCATTCAAATAGCTGAACTTGCTACAGATCAGCGAAGTTCTGTAGCGATTGCTGCAGACGATATTACTGTTGATCCAGCTAATGAATTATTATTTATACAAAGAGGAACAACCATACGTATGCTTAGATATGAAAATCCAATGGAACCAGAAGTAGTTGCTACTGTCACTGCAAATTTTTCTGTTTTTTCAGGATTATCTGCTGCAAATTGTGTGCTAGCTGTTTCTGGAGGTGCTGGAGGATCCAATACAAGAATATTCAATTATTCAGCTTCACAAGGTACTTTAGAGCTTGCTACAGACGGAATCCCTATTGTAGATAATCGTACAGGAGCACCAGATGTACTTGTAAGAGCTGTTTCTGGAGGTGCACAAGGTTTTTATTCTCAAGATTTAGGTAATGTTGCCAATTGGGGAATACAGATTGTAAACTTTAATGGAGCAGGAGAAGTGCTTTCTACACCAGATGTGGTTGTATTGACCGCTGGACAATTTCAAGGACCGTTTGGAGCTCCTTTTGGACCTGCTAATTTTCCTGTAGAAAGTGAATATCTTAATGGACGTTTATATGTAGCAAACTTTGCAGCAGAAGGTATAGAGGTGATTGATTTAGATAACAATAATGCCGTATCTCAAATTCCTTTAGGATATGACCCTATTAATATAGCTACAGATGGTGAGTTTCTTTTTGTAGTAGGGGTTACTAACAATGAAATAGATGTTATAGATCCTTCTTCCTCTAGTGTTATAGATTCTTTAGGGGCTTTAAATCAACCGTCTGGAGTAGCAGCAAATGCAACACATGTGGCTGTTGCAGATCAAACATTAGGTCTTGTCATTGTTCCAAGATCATAACTGTTTATATTTTATAAGTGGAGAATTCTAATTACGCTTTCGCGAAAGCGTACAAACCCCTATCTTAGGTCTCTTCAAAATATAAGTGACATGAGTAAGACGATACTAGTATCTGTGATAGCATTATTTTATGGAATAATGGGAAATGCCCAATTCTTAGAAGGAAATACCCATCTTACCACACAAGATGGTTATTTTAAAATGCATTATGATGAGAGTAAAGACAAGTTATACCTTGAAGTCAATAAAATTGATCAAGAGTTTTTGTACGTGCATTCATTACGTACAGGTCTTGGATCTAATGATATAGGACTGGATAGAGGACAACTGGGAGGTTCTGCTATTGTATATTTTAAGAAGACTGGGAATAAGTTGTTACTCGTACAGCCGAATCAAAATTATAGAGCAAATACATCTAATGCTTTAGAAAGTAGATCTATAAAAGAAGCTTTTGCTACGTCTGTATTGTATGGTTTTCCTATTGTAGAAACAAAGAACGATACGTATCTGATTGATTTTACGCCATTTTTAATGGAAGATACGCATGGTGTAGCTAGTCGTTTAAAACGTCAAAAAGAAGGCGCGTATAAAATAGATAAAATGCGAAGTGCCCTAGCGATGGATCGTACTAAGAGTTTTCCTAAAAATGCAGAGTTTGAAGCTTTATTGACATTTAAAGGGCAACCTACAGGTAGAAATTTGAGAACAGTGGCTCCTGATGCTTCGTCAATATCACTGGTACAACATTATTCTTTTGTCGAATTACCAGATGATGGATTTACACCAAGACCTTTTGATCCTAGAGCGGGAAGTATATCAACGACCTATTTAGATTATGCAACACCAGTACAAGAGCCTATCCGAAAACGATATGCCAATAGACACCGATTAGAAAAAAAGAATCCTAATGCAGCTGTAAGTGAAGCTGTGGAGCCTATTATCTATTATTTAGATCCAGGAACTCCCGAGCCAGTAAAATCTGCTTTATTAGAAGGTGCTCGTTGGTGGAATCAAGCATACGAATCTATTGGTTTTAAAGATGCTTTTCAGGTAAAAATGTTACCTGGAGATGCAGACCCTATGGATTTACGCTATAATGTGATACAATGGGTGCATCGTAGTACCAGAGGTTGGAGTTATGGAGCGAGTGTGACAGATCCAAGAACTGGGGAGATTATTAAAGGACATGTAAGTTTAGGAAGTTTACGTATCCGTCAGGACTTTTTAATTGCACAAGCGCTTACAGATAAGCCTTTTGCGCAAAGCGATTCAAATTATGGACCTATGCTTGAAATGGCTTTAGCGCGTATCCGACAGCTGAGTGCTCATGAAGTGGGACATACCATTGGTTTTGCCCACAACTTTGCAGCAAGCCCTAACGGTAGAGCTAGTGTGATGGATTACCCACATCCTACCTTGCGATTAAAGAATGGTGTTGTTGATTTTTCTGATGCATACGCGACAGGAATAGGAGCATGGGACAAAGTGACTGTGGGATATAGTTATGGTATCGTACCTAGTGGAATGAAAGAACAAGACTATTTAAATGCTGTGCTTGAAACAGCAGAAAAGAGTGGGTTGCGTTATATTACAGATAGTGACGCTAGACCACAAGGAGGGGCACATTATAAAGCACACCTATGGGATAATGGGGTGCAAGCAGATCAAGAATTGGAGAGTGTACTAGCTTTACGTAAGAAAGCAATTAGCAATTTCTCAGTAGATAATATACGTACAGGGGAACCATATTCTGTTCTTGAAGATGTTTTTGTACCACTATACTTTTATCATCGCTATCAAACAGAGGCTGCTGTAAAAATGGTTGGAGGACTTGATTATAATTATGCAGTAAAGGGGGATACTCATCTAAAGGTAACCGAAGTGCTAGATGTGAAGAAGCAGAAACAAGCACTTGCAAGTGTATTGAAAACGCTGAAAGCTGAAACACTGATGATTCCTAAAGATAAATTGGCACTATTTCCGCCAAGAGCTCAAGGATATTATCGTACGCGAGAAAGTTTTAAAAGTAAGACAGGTGTTGTATTTGATGTTTTAGGTGCTCCTGCTACGGCAAGTGATATGACTTTAGGACTTTTATTACATCCGGAACGTGCTAACCGATTGGTACAACAAAAAGCATTAGACGCTAAACAATTAGGTTTACAAGGTATGCTAGAAACCTTAGCTAAGGAAACGGTTTTGTTTTCAGAAAAAGATGCCTACAAAAACGAAGTGCAAACGACCATCAATTATAATGTAGTAAAACACTTGTTAAATCTATATGTACATCCGAATGCGATTCCGCAGACAAAAGCAACAGTGAAACATGTATTACGTTCTGTGATTATACCTTCTTTGAATAGTAGTGATGCTAATGATATGAGCATCAAAGATCAAATAGAAAAGACATTACAAAAGCCAGAAACATTTAAAGTGATCCCTTCTCCAAAAATTCCAGATGGATCTCCTATAGGATGTTTTCAGGAGTAAGGAGAATTGCTTTACTAATTATATTCAAAATAATCAATTGCTATATTTTTTATGAAAATAGATTTACGATCAGATACGCTTACCAAGCCAACTCCAGCGATGCTAGAGTTTATGATGAAAGCAGAAGTGGGGGATGATGTATATAAAGAAGATCCTTCTGTAAATGAGTTAGAGCGCCGTATTGCCGATATGTTTGGAATGGATAGTGCGTTGTATTTTCCGACAGGGAGTATGACCAACCAAGCAGCTATAAAAATACATACCCAGCCTGGAGAACAACTCATTGCTGATGCCTATGCACACGTGTATAATTATGAAGGAGGAGGTGTTTCTTTTAATAGTGGTGTTTCCTGTAAACTATTATCAGGAAATAGAGGAATGATTACTGCATCACAAGTAGAAGAGGCTATCAATCCACCTGATTTTTATCATAGTCCGCTTACAACCTTAGTTTGTTTGGAAAATACAACAAACAAGGGAGGTGGTGCTTGTTATGATTTTGAAGAAATCAAAAAAATCAAGAAAGTATGTGAGCATCATCAACTAGGATTTCATTTAGATGGAGCTCGTTTATGGAATGCTATGGTGGCTAATGATGAAAACCCTAAAGATTACGGAAATGTATTTGATACTATTTCTGTATGCTTATCTAAAGGATTGGGAGCCCCAATGGGTTCTGTTTTAGTAGGAAAGCAACAATTTATGGATAAGGCGATCCGAGTGCGTAAAATATTAGGAGGAGGCATGCGTCAAGTTGGTTATATGGCAGCTGCTGGTATTTATGCGTTAGATCATCATCTAGATAGAATGCATGTTGATCATCAAAGGGCAAAAGCGTTAGGAGTTCAATTAGAAACGCTAGATGCTGTCACTTCTGTAGAAGCTATTGATACGAATATTGTAATCTTTAAACTTTCAGAAGGGCCTTCTAAACAAAGATTTATGGACGAATTGTCTCGTGAGAAGATAGCTATAAGTGATATGGGGCAAGGGAAATTACGTATTGTAACGCATTTAGATTATACCGAATCTGATCACGAACGTTTCTTGTTATTTTTAAGTAACGTTTCATAGGATTATACTTTCTTGAATAAAAAAACATATCATTTGTGTGTTTTGGCGATGTTTTTGTGTTTTTTGTCTATGTTAAAGGAATCATAAAATATAAAGTACGATATGTTAAAAGGAATAATTTACTTTTGTATTCAATTATGATTTCCAACACATTAACTTTAAACTATCAAATTATGAAGAAAATTTTATTTTTATGTTCATTTTTGGGTCTTATTGCAGCTTCTGCACAAGCTCAAGATTTACCATCTAATCCAGAGCCAGGTAAATGTTATGTACGTTGTACTACACCAGATATTTACGAAACGCAAACTGTGCAAATACAAAAGACACCTGCTTATAAGGTATTAAAAGTAGTTCCTGCTCAGTACGAAACTCAAACAGAGAGAGTATTAGTAAAGGAGGCTTCTAAGCGTCTTAAAGTAATACCAGCTACCTACAAGACTGAAACTGTATCTTATTTAAAAAGTACAACAGCAGCATCTTTAAGTATTGTACCTGCTTCTTTTTCTAATGGATCAGAAACAATCGAAACTAAATCTGCATACGCTCAGTGGGAATTAGGTGCACCAGCTCCTGATTGTGCT
>CAKZKZ010000993.1 GCA_937124495.1 uncultured Dokdonia sp.
AGTAGATACGTTGAAACTTACATTGGAAATAGGGGAATGTCAAAAGGTCAAGAATATCAAAGTGACCTTTCTTGAAGTCCTTGAAGATTCTAGATGTCCCAAAGATGTAAATTGTGTTTGGGCAGGTCAAGCAAAAATTAAAGTACGAATTAAAGAAAAAGGAATGGCTCCTGTTGAAAAAGAACTCATTTTGAATGCTTCTGGAAAAGATGTCTTTATATATACCTCAGATACAACTGTTATAAAAGCGTTGCGATTATCTCCGTACCCAAATACAAGTATACCTTTCGGTGATCGAGTATATTATTTAGAAGTAAGCGGGTAAGTTTTTTAATGTATAATACAGGTTTAGGTATCTTTATTTTGTACGTATGCTTTAATAGAAAAGAGTAGTAAGATTTCTATAGCAAATCCAAAAATACAGTAGAGAAAAGAAATTCCAAATACAAACCTAAGAATGAGTGCTAAGATTAGATTTCCTATACAATATGCAAACCCTATAGCAAACTCTTTTAAAAAGTTGTTTTTGTCTTGTTTGTAGTCAAGGATATAGCCTATAAGGACAGCAATAAGCCCCATTTAGTGACAACCACAATTACCATCACCACATCCATCTTTAGATTTTTTCTTTAAGAAAGAAGGTGTCCACACAAATTTTGAGATCAAATAACCTACAGCAACCAAAAAGATGGAGATGACTATAATGTTTTGAAATTGATCCATAGAGTATAATTTATTAAGTTCTCTTATCTAGTCGCAATAAAACGACGTTCTTTACTCGATAATCGAGTTTTAAATGCCCCGAGGCTTACCTCGAAATCAAATGGTTTTTCCTTAAAATGCCTCATAGGCTTGCCTTGAGGTAGTTTACTTGAGTATTTGATAAGCTACTAAAGCAACAAGGTACGCAAATGCACTCATCACTCCTAATTGAAGCATCGGCCACTTCCAGCTGTTGGTTTCTCTTTTTACAATGGCGAGTGTACTCATACATTGCATCGCAAACGCATAAAATAATAATAGAGAAATACCACTAGCAAAATTAAACAGTGGTTTTCCTGTGACTGCATGCGTTTCGTTTGCCATGCGATTTTTAATTGTTTCTTCTTCATCAGCGCCAACGCTATATATGGTGGCTAGAGTTCCTACAAAAACTTCTCTTGCAGCAAATGAAGTGATCAGTGCAATTCCTATTTTCCAATCATATCCTAGGGGTTCTACGGCAGGCTCTATAAACTTTCCTAGATGCCCAATATAACTTTTTTCTAACCGGTAGGATGCAATTTGTTTTTCTAAGTCCGCTTTCGCGAAAGCGCCCTCATCCATACGCGCAGTTACAATAGCCTCTGCATTTGAAAACTCCTTGGTAGGACCGTAAGAAGCAAGTACCCATAAAACAATTGAAATAGCAAGGATGATTTTTCCAGCATCCACAACAAATGATTTTGTTTTTTCTAACACATTAATTGCTACGTTTTTGAACAAAGGCAGCTTGTAATTGGGCATTTCTATCACAAAAAAGGATTTGCTCTTAATTTTTAAAACCTTATTAAGTAACCAAGCCGATCCGATAGCAGTTCCAAAACCTATAAGGTACAAGAGCATAAGGGTGAGTCCTTGTAGATTGAAAAATAAAAACTTCTCATCTGGAATGACTAAAGAAATAATAATAAGATATACGGGTAATCGAGCAGAACAAGTTGTGAAAGGTGTTACGAGTATGGTAATAAGTCGTTCTTTCCAACTTTCTATATTACGTGTGGCCATGACAGCTGGAATGGCGCAGGCAGTTCCAGAAACAAGGGGAACAACACTTTTTCCACTAAGTCCAAAACGCCTCATAACTCTATCCATTAGAAAAACAACACGGCTCATATAGCCGCTTTCTTCTAGAATAGAAATAAATAAAAATAAGAACGCTATTTGCGGTATAAAAATAATAATACCACCGAGTCCTGCTATAATACCTTCGGCGAGTAAATTTGTAAGTGCTCCTGATGGAAGTGTATTTTTTACCCACTCACTTAAAGATGCAAAACTAGCATCTATAAAATCCATGGGGTACTGTGACCAATTATAAATTACCTGAAAAATAAGCATCAGTATGGCAAAGAAAATTACATATCCCCATACTTTATGAGTGAGTGTGCGATCTAGTCGCGTGCGTAAATCTTTGGCATTTGCAGTATCTATCGTAAGTGTCTCTTTGAGAACCTCATTAATGAATTTATAACGTATAATAGTTTCCTTTTGCTGTAAGCGTTTAAGGTTGCTTGCAGATTCTGTTTTAAAGGAAGCAATAGTATTCATTTCCTTACGTTCTACCTTCCCAAAATTAACATCTTGGGTAATCACTAGCCATAATTTATATAAATCCTGATTAGGAAATGCTTTACGTAATCTGTCAAAATATTCTGGTGCGATCACAGAAGCATCTACACATGGTTTTGTAGAAATGTTTTTATAGTCGGTAATGAGTTGTTTTAGATGATCTATTCCTTGATTTTTACGACTACTTATTAAAGCAATTTTAGTTTGTAGACGTTCTTCCATTGCAGGAATATCAAGACTTATGGCTTTACGCTTCATACGATCTGCCATATTAATAGCTAGAATCGTAGGAATGCCAAGATCTTTTATTTGGGTAAAAAGAAGTAAGTTCCGTTTTAAATTTTCTACATCAGAAATGACGACTGCTACATCTGGAAAATCTTTATCATTTTTATTGAGTAATAATTCAATAACAACATTTTCATCTAGTGAAGAAGCATTAAGGCTGTAGGTGCCCGGAAGATCTAAGATATGAGCTTTGACACCTCGGTCTAGTTTACAGATTCCTTCTTTCTTTTCTACGGTAATGCCAGGGTAGTTTCCAACTTGTTGATTAAGCCCTGTCAAGTGATTAAAAACAGATGTCTTCCCTGTATTAGGATTTCCTATAAGTGCTACGTTGAGTTGTTTTGCCATAAGATTAAGATGGCGTTTCTATGATGATATGTAATGCCGTCTCTTTACGTATAGCAAGATGGCTTCCGTTTACATTAATATACATAGGGTCTGAAAAAGGAGCAAGTTGTAAAAGTTCAACTTCATTGCCAGGAAGGCAACCCATTTCTAATAGTTTAAGAGGGACTTTATCTATAGCTATATCTTTAATAACAGCTTTTTCTCCTCTCAGTAAATGGGCAACAGTTCTGTCCAATGCTTATTTAGATTAAATTTAAACAAGGCAAAAATACATCATTTCTAGGAAAGGGGAAAGAGATTTTTTTAGTAAAATTTTTTAAAGGTATTTTTGAATATGATTAGTCAAATAATTTTTCTACCCATCCTTTTTTAATTTCGTATTCAGATTTTAAAAATTCAATTTCTTCTAGAAGTCGTTTTATTTCTTCTGGATCAGTGCCATCATAATAACCTCTTATTTGACTTTTTTTGTCTATGAGCATAAAATTTTCGGTATGCACCATCGCATTTTCCTCCCCAGGAATATCCTTTACTGCTAGATAGCTTTTTCGCGCAAGCGTATAAATTTCTTTTTTAGACCCTGTAACGAGATTCCATTGGGAGTCATTAACTCCTTTTTTTATAGCGTACGCTTTTAAGATTTCAGGCGTGTCATATTCAGGAATAACAGAATGGGATAATAATAATACATCACTATCTTCTTTAAGTTCTTTTTGGATATCTACCATATGATCTGTCATGATAGGACAAATAGTTTGGCAAGTGGTAAAAAAGAAATCGGCTACATATATTTTATCTTTATATGTTTCTTGAGTAATGGTCTCTCCGTTTTGATTAATGAGTTTAAAAGGAGCAATTTTATGATATTTCTTTACATATTGAATGGTGCTATCTACAAGTTCATTATCAACCATTTCTGGCTGATAGATAGGTAGTTTTTTTGGAACGTTAAGAAGACTGTAAATCATAGTAATGATGATAATTGACAAAATGGTCATCACAATGGCAAGAACTTTATACCGTTTAAAAAAGTGTAGCATACAAGTAGTTTTTGCAAAATTACAATTGGAAATTGAGTTGACGTGTTATTTTCCCTTAAAAAAAAGTGAAAAGAAGCGTACAATAGCCTAATTGCTTTATTATGCCATGTGAAAAGATTACTTTTGTGCGTTTTAAATTTTGACACACCACAACAGCCATGGAGCTATTTATACAGATATCACAATTTGTTCTTGCCATTTCTATTCTAGTGATCTTACACGAGTTCGGTCATTTCTTACCCGCACGTTGGTTTGGAATTAAAGTAGAAAAGTTTTTCTTATTTTTTGATGTAAAGTTTGCACTATTCAAAAAGAAAATAGGAGATACTGTATATGGAGTCGGTTGGCTGCCATTGGGGGGCTACGTTAAAATTGCAGGGATGATTGATGAAAGCATGGATAGGGAGCAAATGGAGAAACCTGCTGAACCATGGGAATTTAGGTCAAAGCCAACCTGGCAACGTCTTATTGTTATGGTAGGAGGTGTGACGGTAAATGTATTACTTGCTTGGATCATCTTTAGTACGTTACTTGTCGTAAATGGGGATGTATATATTCCTGCTGATAGACTAAAATATGGAGTTGAGGTAACTAAAGAAGGAGAAGCTTTAGGTATAAAAGATGGAGATCAAATCTTAGCCATAGATGGCAACAAAGTTCAGAAGTTTGATAAGGATATTTTATTTGATGTACTATTAGGAGATGAAATGACTGTCCTAAGAGATGGGCAAGATGTTACTTTTCCTATTAGTGATCAAGGAAAAAAGATCATACTAGAAAGTAAAAAAGGAGCTTTTCTTTCTCCTAGAGGAACAAATGTTATTGGAAAAATAGAACCGAATTCATTAGCCGTTCAAAATGATATCCAGATTGGAGATAGAATTGTAGGATTTAATGGGGCTCCTGTGACATACTGGGGGCAGTTTGAAGAGTTACTAACCGATGCAAAAGGAAAAGACATATCTATTACACTAGATAGAAATGGGACCACTTCTACAAAAAACTTTTTTATCAAAAAAGACCAAACGGTAGGGGTCTATACAGATATAGATGAATTAATGGTAAAGGATGAATTTAGTATATTGTCATCTATACCAGCTGGTTGGAATAACACAATAAGTTCGCTCACCAAACAAGTTAGACAGTTTAAATTGATCTTCAATAAAGAAGTGCAAGGGTATAAGCAAGTAAAAGGGCCTATTGGAATTGTAGAAATGATGTCTCCTACATGGGACTGGGTAAAGTTTTGGTCATTTACAGCCATGTTTTCTGTTTGGTTAGCCTTTGTCAATATTTTACCAATTCCGGCACTAGATGGAGGACACGTTATGTTTTTATTATACGAAATGATATCTGGAAAAAAACCTTCAGAGAAAACGTTAGAACGAGGTCAGATTATTGGTTTTATTATTGTGATGGGATTAATGCTTGTCATTTTTGGAAATGATATCTGGAATGTGATTAAGCGTTTTCTATAATGTTTTTTGCTTTCGCGAAAGCATATAATAATTAAAAATTATTTTAAAAACAGAGGCTATAAAAAAAACTTATAGCCTCTGTTTTTTTTGCTTTTTTTTAAACGTTTTAAGCGTCTTTTAAAAAATTTACTGACTTTGTGTTGTTTTGACTTTTAGAATATGTAAGATCGTCTTATTTTAAATATTTACATAGACCTTCCCTCTTCTTAGTTTAAAATGAGAGAATTCCTTTTGATTAAGGAATTTTAATTTTCATTCTTTGTTTTTTACTAGTATTTTTCTTTTACTAACTTAATGACCTGATTTTTAAGGCCAAGTTAATGCCTTTTACGGTATTTCCGTAAAAAAAATATACATTGTTGATAACTGTGTTGATAAAATTGTGTATCTTGTCGATGATTTTAAGCACTTTATCGATTATTGGGTAATGTTTAATGTCTTAAAAATTAGTTAAAATGTTAAGTTTTATTTTAGCTTTTTAATTAGTAATGTTCAGTCTTTTGTTTAGTTAGATAAACAAGAGATCTCCAGATTTAGAATAACTAATAATAAAACCTCAAACCCCTATGAATAATAAGGTCCCCCTCACCTTGTTGTTAGGAATATTTGTACCTATACAGCGCATGCCAATTCTGGTAATGCTGCTTTCTTATGTATATCAATTTTCTCTTTGTGTCCGCAATTATTTATTAATTGCGATAACTCAACTTGCATTCTATTTTTTAAATAAGATGATCAAAACGAATGTGCAACTTGAAAAACTATTAAGTCTTTCATATCGTACATATATATATAGACTCACTCACCCTCAAAAGAATACATGCCTGAATTGTTCAGGTATTTAATGAAGAAGCGTATGGAAATCAATACTCGATTCTCAATAAAAGAAAACAAAGTAGTCTCTAATTTTATTAGTAGACTGTTTCTTGTTGTTGTTCTATTTCTGTCAAACTACAGCCTGTTTGCTCAAAATATTCCCATTAATGGTTTAGAAAAGGGGCTTAATTTAAAAGAAGCGCCTTCAGAAAATCATGATCAAGGGAATATTTATGATGCTGATGGTATGTTGCTTAGAAATTATGTTAGCATAAAATCTAAAAAGGCAACTATCTATAATACAAGAACAGTTACTACTTTAGATTTAAATGGTGCAGCTGCTGGAGTAGATAATAGTGTTGATGCGACTATTGGATTTGTTGCTCGTGCTATTGATGTTGATAATGTTGTTTCTTCATCTAGTGGGACGGTGACTAGTGCAACAATTACTTTTTCTAGCGATCCTTCTGGTATTCCTTCTGGTGCTCCAGATGCAAATGATCGTATCGCATTATTCAATAGTGGAGGGGCTTTTTTAGGTACAGTTCCAATTAATAATGCTTTTGGTCCTTTTGATCTGACGTATGGAGCAAATACATTTAGGATACTAACTACTGGAAATGGGGTTTATAATATTACAGAAACTAATGGACTTCCTATAACAACGGCAAACCTTGAAGCCTTTCTTTTTAATTTTGCATATGCGCATACTGGAGGGACAGTAACAGAAGGAATTCGCTACATGATTGTTAGTGTTACAGATCCTGATAATACATTAACTGCTACATCTGAAATAAACCTTAGCCAAGCACCGATTGCTTTTGATGATACAAATGCTATTATTGCAAATGCAACAGTGCCTGTTACTGGAAATTTACTTTCAAATGA